>NZ_JBGTYY010000006.1:0-92453 GCF_041807705.1 Mannheimia kashgarensis | reverse complement strand
ATAAAAAAATCACTAAATAATGAATTTCTAGTTAGCACCTATTAAGACTTCAAAATTAAAAAATATTTTCAATCAAGTCAATCAACAAGTGCCCACACAGATTGTCTGATAAATTGTTAAAGAACGAAAATAAAATTGGTCGGCGAGATAGGATTTGAACCTACGACCCACTGGTCCCAAACCAGTTGCGCTACCAAGCTGCGCTACTCGCCGTCAGTTACTCATAAGAGTATATTTAAATGGGGTGGCTAATGGGATTCGAACCCACGACAACTGGAATCACAATCCAGGGCTCTACCAACTGAGCTATAGCCACCATAGGGTTGATAGTGCTGCGTTAGCAACTGGCGCGCTCGACAAGATTCGAACTTGCGACCTTTGGCTCCGGAGGCCAACGCTCTATCCAACTGAGCTACGAACGCTTCGATTTACATCGTTTAACTTAGTGCGTCGCAACGGAGGCGTATATTATAGATTTCCGTTTCCCTTGTCTAGCACTTTTTCAAAAAATTTCAAAAAAAGCTATTGTTTGATTTTATTTTATTCAAAACGTGTAATAAATAGCAAATATGCCGATTTTTAGAGCTGATTCGTTACATAATAATAAGCATATTTAAGTAAATTAAGTTGCCGTTGCCAGCGTGTAGGCTGACGTAATAAGCGATATAACCACTCTAATCCTAATTTCTGCCAAATTTTAGGCGCTCTTTTTGTCTTGCCTGTAAAAACATCGTAAGTACCACCTACCCCCATATAGAGAGCTTGCGGATAGTTTCTATATGCTTTTTGAATAAATAGTTCTTGCTTTGGCGTTCCCATTGCAACACTAACAAACTTTGCCCCACTTTGCTTGATTTGTTCAATGAGACTACTTTTATCTTCCATATTAAAATAGCCGTGATGCGTGCCGACAATATTTACATTCCATTTTGCTAACTTTGCTTCAACTAGCTTTACATTCTCTGCAGTGCTGCCCACTAAAAAAACAGGTACACTTAGCTTTCCTGCTTTTTGCATTAGCACTTCCCACAAGTCAGCTCCAGCAATTCGTTCTATTTCTATATCAGGGTATTTCTTTTTTATTGATTGAACAATGCTGATCCCATCTACATAGTTAAACTCAGACTCATCAATCACTTGGCGTAACTGTGGATTTTTTTCCGCATTAATCACTTTTTCTGCATTAATCGCAATCAGCCTTCCCTGTTGAATGCCCTGCTCATTCATTAAGAGATTTGCAAAAATTTCCAGATTTTTGACCGCTTGTAACTCAATGCCTCGAATAATCACTTTATCTGCCATCGCGTTTTCCACCTATTAGCTTGGCCAACCACCAACAAGCCACAAATACAACCGTAAAAAAGAGGAAGCGAGAGACGAAAGCGTCCATTCCCTCTCGGACTAATATAATTAAGTTAAACAAATTACCAAAACAGTAAGCCTGAATTAATGCGGAATTGACTGCTTTTCCATAAGTAAAAAAGTTATCGAGCAGTTTAATTAAGAACGCTACAACCGTCATTCCAACCACAATCGCCCCAAATCCCCCCATAATATAGAAAGAGCCTAATAAAGTAGGCGAAATTGCCAAGCCTGAATGGTTACCCAAAATTACTTTGGTGAAATAATTCGCCGTATTCCACACGATATCGGGGCGTTCTTGCCAAACAGATTGCGGAATATAGACATAGAAATCTCGTACAATCGGCATTAAGCCTTGATATTCCACATCAGAAGATAATAAGCGAGCAAGATTTTCCCAAGGCGAGAAGGTGTCTCGGCTTAAATATAAGAAAGTGTAGAGTGTTTCACTGGCAGACAATTCCAATTTGTAGCGAGCAAGCGCTAAGAAGAACATTGCAATTACACCACTTAACCCAAACCAGACCAACGTTGATAGAGAAAGATACTTTTGCTGTAAACCAATCAATAAGAAAAACGCTACCGCCAATGCTAAATTTGCCCTTGTGCCGCCTACGGCAAAATAGGTCAATAAGCCAAATAATCCGCCGATAACCAGTACCGACCACCACGCTTTTTTGCTCTTATATAAGAAAAAGAAAATCAGTAACGCTGGCAATAAAAAGTAGAAAAAGCGTTTTAAAGCTGAAAGCACTACCCAATCTTTAGCAAATAGTTGGCTATATTTTTCTAATTTAAAGAATAATAAGCCATTTAAATAAAGGAAATAAAATAACGTTGAAATCGCTACTATCGCCAGCATACAAGCGGTCATTTTTGCTTGAGAATTTGCAGATTTTGACTCAGACGGCATTGAAAAACGGCAACAATACGAATAGACAACCGTATAAATCAAATAACCTACTCCACCGGTAATAAACACCAACCATTGATGTTCAATGTTTGGCAACGAGTAATCAAAGCCTAACGCCATTGCGAGCGAAAACGGAAAGCCCGAATAAAAGGTAATAAAATAGATTAGACTGAACAGTAAATGGAAAGAAAAGCCCGATTTCTGATAAAGCCGATAGAGTGCGGTTAGAAATAACCCAACGGAAACAAGGTAAAATCCGCCAAGAAGTAGTAAATTATTCATTATGTATCAATTCAGTTAAATGCGTTTGCCATAATTTCAGATAAGTTTGCGGAAAAAACGCAATGTTATTTTTATCTATATTCTCTAGTTGTTGTTTGGTTGCTTGAATGTGTGAATACGTTAGATTTTCCGCCAACAAATAAGGCACATTTTCTGCCTGCATATCCAAACAAAATGGATTATTCGGGTGTAATACACAAGGAATATGCTGTTGGATCAACAAGCAAATCGTACCAATGCCTTGCTGGCGTTCAAAATTAAAATAGCCGAGATCGCACTCTGCAAGCAATGCAAGATATGCGTCAAAATCTAATTTATCTCGCAGAATTTGCAAATTTTCCGCTAAAAATAACCGCTTGCTCTCCGTCTCAATCTGCTGAATGTAATGTTCATTATTCGCAGGATAACCCATTGGAATAATTATTCGTATATCTTCACCCAAACCTTTATAAATTTCCTTTAGGGCTGGAATATGGTTATTAGAGGGATCGCCTGAATTGCCTAGCAAGATAGTTAGTCGATCATTTTTAATGGTTTGCACTCTGTGCTGATCAGGTAATTTCGTTGGAAAATAGATTACCTGATCTTTCTCCGATCTCTTTCTTATTTTCCGCCAGAAGTAATCCAGATCTCCCTTTGTTGCCCAGATCTGCTTTAACTTGCGTTGAGCAAATCGCCTAATTGGGTAAAACAGCCGAAATTTCCAAGCAGTCGAAACTTCGTATAAATCCGCTCCCCAAATATGCCAAATAATATTTTCAGTTGACAACTTTCCTAACCCAATGGCAAGCCAAATCCACACATTAAATTGACCGTGTAAAAGAAAACAAGCGGTCGGATTTTGCTGATTTTTTGCAATTATCGCTTTGACTATTGCTTGTTGAGAAGTAAAAGTCGCTATCTCTAAATGAGAAAATTTGGACTTTATCGCACTCTCTCCCATCACATAAAAATAATGGGAAGATACAGGCAAAGTCGGTAACAGTTCTTGTTGAAAAAAGGTTAAAACACGCTGATTATGATGCGGAATATCCGAACCTAAAATATGATAAATCGGCTTCATAACGCTATTTCCTCCAAATCATTCAACCATATTGATTTTAACAAAAATTTACAATTTTACTGAAACTTCTTTTGTGTAAACCGCCTTAAAAAATGCTATGATAGCCAAGTTTTTTCTTATTCATTTCTCCCAACGAGGACTTATTTTACTATGTCAAACGCAATCGCAAATGTCTCTAAACTCATTCAAGACAATGATATTAAATTTGTCTTATTAAAATTTACCGACATTAAAGGTAAAGAACACGGCGTATCGCTGCCAGTGAGTTTAGTTGCCAACGATCTTGAAGACTTATTTGAGGAAGGCAAAATGTTCGACGGCTCATCCGTTGAGGGCTGGAAGGCAATTAATAAAGCCGATATGCTTTTAATGCCAATCGCCGAAACCGCTGTGGTTGATCCTTTCGCTCGTATTCCTACCCTCACTATCCGCTGTTCAATTTACGACCCTAACACAATGCAGTCTTACGACCGTGACCCACGCTCCATCGCAACTCGTGCTGAAAATTACTTAAAATCGACAGGTATTGCGGATAGCGTAATGTTCGGGCCTGAACCAGAATTCTTCTTATTTGACGATGTGCGTTTCAGCACCGAAATGAACAACGTATCTTATAAAATTGATGATATAGAAGCGGCTTGGAACACCAACCGTAAATTTGAAGATGGCAATAATGGTTATCGTCCTCTGAAAAAAGGTGGTTACTGTGCCGTTGCCCCTATTGATACCGCCCACGACATTCGTTCTGAAATGTGCTTATTAATGGAAGAAATGGGCTTAGTGATTGAAGCTCACCACCACGAAGTAGCAACTGCGGGACAAAACGAAATTGCAACTCGTTTTAACAGCTTAACCTTAAAAGCGGATGAAACCCAAATTTACAAATATATCGTGCAAAATGTGGCAGTAGAACACGGCAAAACGGCGTGCTTTATGCCAAAACCGTTCGCTGGCGATAACGGCTCGGGTATGCACTGTAATATGTCATTAAGCAAAGACGGCAAAAACGTCTTTATGGGCGACAAGTATGCCTGTTTATCGGAAACAGCGCTTTATTACATCGGTGGTATCATCAAACACGCTAAAGCATTAAATGCTTTCACTAACCCCACTACTAACTCATACAAACGTTTAGTACCGGGTTTTGAAGCACCTGTATTATTAGCTTATTCGGCAAGTAACCGTTCAGCGTCAATCCGTATTCCTGCGGTAACCAGCCCGAAAGCAACTCGTGTGGAAGCTCGTTTCCCAGATCCAATGGCAAACCCTTACCTTTGCTTTGCCGCATTGTTAATGGCTGGCTTAGATGGTGTGATCAACAAAATCCACCCGGGCGATGCAATGGATAAAAACTTATATGACCTACCGCCAGAAGAATTAAAAGATATTCCAACCGTAGCTTCTTCTTTAGGCGATGCACTTGATGCGTTAAGCAACGATTTCGAGTTCTTAACACAAGGTGGCGTGTTCACAAAAGATTTTATTGAGGCTTACATCGGTATTCGCCGCAAAGAGGTTGAGCGTGTAAATATGACTCCACACCCAGTAGAATTTGAGCTTTACTATTCATAGTAACAACATATAGCAAAAAACGGCTGAAATACTCAGCCGTTTTTTATTGATTAAAGAAAGCGATCACTGCTTGAATAACTCTATCTTGATCCTTTTCGTTCAAATTATAAAACAATGGCAATCTCACCAACCGCTCACTTTCTTTTGTCGTAAAATGATCTTCTCCGCTAAACCTGCTGAACTTCTGCCCTGCTGGACTAGAATGCAAAGGTATATAATGAAATACTGTTAAGATATTTTGGGCTTTCATAAACTCAATGAAAGTAGTTCGTTCGCTCACATCTTTTAATTTTAAGTAGAATAGATGTCCGTTGTGTTGGTAATTCGCATTTACTTTAGGTAGTTCAACTTTGCCTGTTTGAACTAACGGCAAAAAGGCTTGGAAATAGTTCTGCCATAGCGTTAATCGCTTTTGGTTAATTTTATCTGCCACTTCAAGCTGAGCATACAAATAGGCGGCTTGAATTTCCGACATTAAAAAGCTTGAGCCAATATCCTGCCAACAGTATTTATCCACTTCACCTCGAAAGAATTTGCTACGATCCGTGCCTTTTTCTCGTAAGACCTCAGATCGATCGATCAATTTCGGATCATTAAGCACGATTGCCCCACCTTCGCCCCCTGCCGAGTAGTTTTTGGTTTCGTGGAAACTATAGCAACCAATATGCCCGATTGAGCCTAATGCCTTGCCTTGATAAAACCCATTCACCGCTTGCGCGGCATCTTCCACCACATAAAGCCCGTGCTTTTCGGCAATCGCCATAATTTTATCCATTTCGCACGCTACACCTGCATAATGAACCGGCACAATCGCTTTGGTTTTAGGCGTGATAGCTTGCTCAATTTGATTTTCATCAATATTCATCGTATCGGGGCGAATATCTACAAACACAATTTTTGCTCCACGCAGTACAAAGGCATTTGCGGTGGAAACAAAAGTATAGCTTGGCATTATCACTTCATCATCAGGCTGAATATTGAGTAAAATGGCTGCCATTTCTAACGCTGCGGTGCAAGAAGGCGTGAGTAGCACCTTGCTGTGCATAAGGTTTTGCTCCAACCATTGTTCACATAAATGGGTAAATTTACCATTGCCCGATAGCTTTCTACTTGCCATTGCTTGTTGGATATAACTAAGTTCCGTGCCGACAATCGGTGGTTGGTTAAAGGGGATAAAATTAAATTTCATAACTTGTTAATTTATTAGAAAATAAAGCTCTCTCCCCTTGTGGGATAGAGACCGAAAAATATTTCGTTCAGAAATATTTTTCAGAGATAGGGGCAATAAAACCAATAATAGACCGCTTGTAAATTTGCCCCTGCAGACTGATACAACCGAGCCGCTTTCAGATTATTACTTTGCGTAGAAACAATTAACTTCTCCGCCTGTTGTTGCTTCGCCCAGCCGATTGCAGTGTGCAACAACTTACCACCAACACCTTGTTGCTGAAAACGAGGCTTAACCGCCAGTAAGCCAATTTTGGCTTGCTTTCCTTCTAATAAACGAACGGTAACTGCTCCTTGAAGTTGCCTCAGCTCATTTCGTTTCATCAGGCAAATATCATCAAATTCACCTTTTACTGCATTTTCAATCCAAGTTTGATAAAAACGTTGATTTTCCTCTCTCGAAAAATAGGGAGAGCGGAAACGACTATTCGGAAAAGCTGAACCAAATAATGAGATCAATTCGGGTAAATCAGCCATCGTAGCCTGACTACAAGCGGTCGAATTTTGCGAAAATTTTGCAAGCTCTAAGGCAAATTCTAATTCGCCTTCTACAAATACAAAACCTTGTTTTTGCAGTTGGCCGATTTGAGCAAAATCATCAGCCGCTACTTTCGCTTGCACAATTTCTCTACCGAAAAAATCAGAGAGCCATTTATCAGGTGTGATCATCTTAACCATACTCCTCGGCAATCAAGAAGATGTTTTTGCTGAGCGTGTTCAACGGGAATTTGTTTAAAGGGTGTATGATCAACCAATAACACAATAATATCTGCTTGAGCCATAGCCGTATCTGTATCGACCAATGTTACATTTTCTAACGATAACGTCTGAATATTCGGCTCAATCGCCAGCACTTTGCCTTTGTGCCATTGTGCGATTTGCTGGGTAATCACAAGGGCTGGGCTTTCTCGCAAATCATCAATATCGGGCTTGAACGCCAAGCCGAAGCAAGCAATAGTTAGCTCACTTGGTTTGCAATCTTTCTCTATCACACAATCCGCTACAAGAGCTTTTAGTTTTTCTAACACCCATTGGGGTTTAGCATCGTTCACTTCTCGTGCGGTGCGAATTAAACGGGATAATTTAGGCGATTGAGACACAATAAACCAAGGATCAACCGCAATGCAATGTCCGCCCACACCTGCACTGGGTTGTAGAATATTCACTCTTGGATGCTGATTGGCAAGCTCAATTAACTCCCATACGCTAATATCCAACTCATCACAAATCATTGAAAGCTCATTGGCGAAAGCGATATTTACATCACGAAAGCTATTTTCCACCAGCTTACACATTTCCGCCGTACGTGCTTGGGTTGTAATGCAATTCCCTTTTGCAAAAATTTGGTATAAATCGACCGCTTGTTGGCTACATTCAGAGGTTAAACCGCCAATAATGCGGTTGTTTTCCACCAATTCAGTCATTATTCTGCCGGGTAAAACACGTTCTGGACAGTAGGCAATATGTACATCGGCTGGAAAGATTAAATCAGGGCGAGCTTGGCTTAGCCATTCGGCTAATTTTTCTGTTGTACCAACAGGCGAGGTAGATTCCAACACCACCAAATTCCCCTTGCGTAAATAAGGGGCGATGGCTAAAGCAGCGTTTTTAATATAGGAGAGATCGGGCTGCTTTTCTAGTAGCGGTGTTGGCACGGCAATAATAAAGGCATCAGCCGCCTCAGCTGTTCGAGTTGCAAAAAAATGATCATTTTCGACCGCTTGTGTAAAGGCTGCTTGCAAATCAGGCTCAATAATATGGATTTTACCTTGATTAAGGCTGGCTACTACTTGCTCATTAATATCCACTCCAATCACTTTCTTGCCTGCATTAGCAAAACCAACTGCGGTCGGCAGCCCGATATAGCCTAAACCCAGAATACAAATAGTGTTAAATTCAGTTTTACTCATCATCAGTTACAAAGAGAAATGGCACACTAAATTGTGTGCCATTTTAGATTAAATTTCCGCAGGTTGGACTTTCGCTTTCACCGCAAAGCTAAGCATAAAGCCCAGCAGTAAGCCACTTAATGCCCCAATCATTAGCCAAAACAAACGATCCGGCGATTCCGATTTTAACGGAACAGCTGGCGATTTTACTAAACGGTAGGCTTTTAATTGGTTATCTAGCGGCTGAACCGAACGCATCATTTGCAGTTTAGCAGCCCAATCTTGATTACCTTTCGCCCCAATATTTAACTCTGACGCACTTTTAATTTGCTGGAACAACACCTTCCATTTCGCAATTAAATCGGCGTTTAATTTATCTCGAGCTTGGGTGTTTACCAACGGAATAAAATCGGCTAATAATTTTTGAGCCTCTTCCGCATTTTCTGCAATTAAGCTGACATTATCTGCCGAAGTTGCCATATCTTTTTCAAAACGGAATTGTTCAACTAATTCAGCCGCCACCACCGCCGGTGATTTCTTTGCAACCTGAGCTTTTAATTTCACCGCTTCTGTTTGTAGCAAATAGGCTTGAAGCAAGTCGGCGGACGTGAGGTTGCGTTTAAATTCCGCATAAACCTGCTCACTTGCCTGTTGCTGTGCCGTTTGGCTATTCGCTTCTTGGCTATTACTATTCAAAAAATGGTAGGTGGAAAGTAACGAGTAGTAATTGCCTAAATCGGGAATAGTCGGTTGCTCAAATTGAGCAGTCACTTTCCATTTTTCAGATTGAGTATAACTCAACCCATAACCGGCACCTGCCCCGATAGCAGCAAATAAAATCAGCACTAAAAGTCGATAAAATAAGGTTTTCACAACATATCCTTTAAAGTTGTTTGCTACGTTTTGCACGGCGTTTTAAACGGCGAACAAAACGGGTGACACGCCAAGCGTGGGTAATGGAATAGGCGTATAGGAAAAACAGCCCGATAAACATTAACATCATCACCCACTGATTCCAATAATACACCTCGCCTAATACCCCAATGGTGGAACAGAATCCTGCCCAGAGGGTAATCACCAATAATGCTTGGCGAGAGGTCAGCCCTGCTCGCATCATTAAATGGTGTAGGTGCAAGCGGTCAGGTTTGAACGGACTTTTACCTTTTTTCAAACGGCGGATAATTACCGCCACCATATCAATCAGCGGTACGGCAATCAGCCATAATCCTGTAATTGGGCTAATTGGCGAGCCTTGTCCTTGGGTGCTTAGTAACAAAATCCAAATAATAGTAAAGCCGATCAGCATACTGCCTGAATCGCCCATAAACACTTTCCATTTTGCCCCGAATAGACTTAAGTTGAACATTGCATACGGTAGTAAGACAAAAATGAGAGCGAAACACCAATAGCCTAATGTTGGCTCATCTTTAATAAACATCAATGTGCCAAGCCCGGCGAAACTTACGCTTGAAAGCCCAGCTAATAAGCCATCTATCCCATCCACCATATTGAAAGCGTTAATCACACCAATGGTGATGAACACGGTAAACACAATACCAAGCCAGCCCAGCTCAATGCTAAACGGAGCAATAATCTGCCCTAAACTACTAAGCGATAAACCGCTGTAAATCATCGCTCCAGCTAATGCCGCTTGAATTCCGGCACGCAGTAACGGGCTGATGTCAAAGCGGTCATCTAACACGCCAATAATCAGCAAAATGGTCACAGCGGTGAGGTAAAGTTCCGGCAGCCGCATATCTTGCCACTGCATAAAATAAAAGGCGAGATTACCAATAAATAATGCGATACCACCAATTAACGGAATTAAGCCTTGATGGCGTTTACGAAAGTTTGGTTTATCCACTAAACCGACAAATTCCGCTACTGGTCGCATCACAATTAAGGCGAGAAACGATACAATAAAAACCGTTAGAAAAGTAAGCCACATACAGGGATTACCTCAAAAATGAGTCCGAAAATAAGTACGCAGAATAGCACAAGGCAATAAAATCGTAAAATTTTTTAGCGAAAATAGAGCATTTTCATTACAATAGTGGGGAATTTTTGTAATTAAAAATAAGGAATTGATATGTCTGTTTCAGAACAACTATTTGAACAAGCTCAAAAAGTGATCCCGGGAGGCGTAAACTCCCCTGTTCGTGCATTTAAAGGTGTAGGCGGCACGCCTGTTTTTATTGAGAAAGCTGCTGGTGCTTATATTACCGACAGCGACGGCAAACAATATATCGACTATGTTGGCTCTTGGGGCCCAATGGTGCTAGGGCATAACCACCCAGCCATTATTGATGCGGTGCTAAAAGCCGTACCAAACGGCTTGAGCTTTGGTGCTCCAACCGCTGCAGAAATTACCCTAGCGGAATTAGTCTGCAAATTAGTGCCATCAATTGAAATGGTTAGAATGGTAAGTTCTGGCACAGAAGCGACAATGTCTGCCATTCGCTTAGCTCGAGGCTACACAGGACGAGATAAAATCATCAAATTTGAAGGCTGCTATCACGGGCATTCAGATTCGCTGTTAGTAAAAGCAGGCTCAGGGGCTTTAACGCTCGGTCAGCCAAGCAGCCCGGGCGTACCGGCTGATTTTGCCAAGCATACGCTCACTTGCACTTATAATGATTTAGATTCAGTAAAAGCAGCATTTGAGCAATATCCGACCGAAATCGCCTGCTTAATTGTCGAACCTGTTGCCGGCAATATGAACTGTATTCCGCCGCAAGAAGGCTTTTTACAAGGCTTGCGTGAGCTTTGCACACAATATGGTGCGGTATTTATTATTGATGAAGTTATGACTGGCTTCCGTGTCGCACTCGGTGGGGCTCAATCTTACTACGGTGTGACACCAGATTTAACCACACTTGGAAAAATTATCGGCGGCGGAATGCCAGTGGGAGCATTTGGAGGTAAAAAAGAGATTATGGAATATATCGCCCCAACCGGCCCGGTTTACCAAGCCGGCACACTTTCAGGCAACCCGATTGCAATGACAGCAGGTTTAGCGTGCCTAACCGAATTATCAAAAGCGGGTAATGAAACTATTTTAGCGGAAAAAACCAAAAACCTCGCTGAAGGCTTTAAAGCTCTGGCAGATAAGCACAATGCGCCATTAACGGTGCAATACGTTGGCGGAATGTTCGGCTTATTCTTCACCGAACAAAAAGCCGTAACCAACTTCCAAGAAGTGATGAAATGCGACGCTGCTAAATTCAACCGCTTCTTCCACTTAATGCTGGAACAAGGCGTGTATTTAGCCCCATCTGCATTTGAGGCTGGGTTTATGTCTTTAGCTCACACAGACGAAGATATTGCCCGCACGCTAGAGGCTGCGGATAAAGCGTTTGGAAAGCTTTAAGAAATAGTACAAGCGGTTGGATTTTATTAAAATTTTGCAAATTTTTGACGGAATTTGACCGCTTGTGTAGTTTATAAATTAGATGGTGTAAGTCATCCTATATTTTGAAAGGAGCAATTATGAATAGGGGGAATTTTAATTTTTTAAATACTAACAGTTTCTACCAAAATGCAGATAAAAAGTGGATTATCACTCTTGATGAATGTCACAAATTTTGGTACGACTTAATCGTATTTCCTAATCAACTAAATGACAAGATTAATACGAGAACATTAATTACCCAAAAATTAAAAGAAATTGAGCTGAATGTAAAAAAACATTTAGATAAACGATTTATTTATTTTATATGCTCCAGAACTAAGATTCGTTTCAATATAAAAAAATGGATTTTGTTTAATCCTATTTCTAAATATACTTACATTCCCATTTTAATAGGTAAAAATAAAGTTAAGAAATATATTAAAGTTAAATTCATCGATTGTGCTAATAAAAATAAACGTCCAAAAATTTATTTACAAGAAAATTTTATTTCTATTTTTTATTATGATGGCAATAAGGAAACTCTTCCAGTCCATGAATTCCTTGATCTAAGCAAGATAAATTTAGGTATCAGTAATAAGGTGGAATATGTTGGGTATACAAATGAACCAAGTAGAAGGCCAACAAATGGTTCACATACTGGATTAAGTGATATCCTATATAAGATATCAAATGAAGATAATGATTTCCTGATCTATTTTAATACTTTCAAAGTTAGAGTAATAACAGATACTAATAATTCTAGTTTAAATATTATCGCATCGAATGCAATGACTAACGAAGTTAATATTGATACTGAAGGTAAAATAATTGAGAAATGTTTTATTTCATATTTTAACTCCAATACTCAGAATCGTAACCGAAAAAATGAAGATAGTTATCTATATAATAACATGGAAAATTTATCATCTAAATATAAGATTCATAGTATAGAAATATACTATTATCAAACTGAAGAAAGTGACTATACATTATTTTCCTCATCATCGGTTGTTGCTAAACACGAACATTATTTTTCTGTATCACTAAATAATTCAAATATTGATATAACTCGTGATATAGAACCATTACTATAACAAAAAACCTAGAACATAAGTTCTAGGTTTCCAATTTATCGGTGCTGTAGTAACAACAGCTCCTCTACGAACTATTACTCTTCCTCACCCGCATTTAACAACGCGGCTAAACTTTGGGTTGCATCGTCGGCAACGAATTCAAATTCAGCTTCGATGTCTGCATCAGTAACAAATGAGTTTTCTTTTGTAGCTGGTGCTTCGTATTCAGGGGCTACTGCGATGCCTGCATCAAGTTGTGCACGTTTTTTCGCGCGAGCTTGGTGGTAAGCAAAACCAGTACCTGCTGGGATTAGGCGACCAACGATTACGTTTTCTTTTAAGCCACGTAACTCATCTTGTTTGCCTGCCACTGCGGCTTCGGTAAGCACTCGAGTGGTTTCTTGGAACGAGGCTGCAGAAATAAAGCTTTCTGTTGCAAGAGATGCTTTGGTAATACCAAGCAATTCACGTTCAAACTCAACAAGTGGTTTGCCTTCTGCTGCACGTTTGCGGTTAGCAATTTTCACACGAGCTACTTCGACTTGTTCTCCGTCTAGGAATTCAGAGTCGTAAGCGTTGGTGATAGTTGCTTTACGCAACATTTGGCGAACAATCACTTCGATGTGCTTGTCGTTAATTTTTACCCCTTGTAAGCGGTAAACTTCTTGTACTTCGTTTACGATGTAGTCTGTTACAGCGTGTACACCACGTAAGCGTAAGATGTCGTGCGGAGTTTCTGCACCGTCTGAGATCACATCACCACGTTGTACCATCTCGCCTTCGAATACGTTTAATTGACGCCATTTTGGAATCATTTCTTCAAACGCTTCGCCTTCGGCTGGAGTAATTACCAAGCGGCGTTTACCTTTGGTTTCTTTACCGAATGATACGATACCTGAAATTTCCGCAAGGATTGCCGGCTCTTTCGGTTTACGGGCTTCGAATAAGTCTGCTACGCGTGGAAGACCACCGGTAATATCCTTAGTACCCACAGATTCTTGTGGAATACGTGCTAAGGCTTCACCCACTGCAATTTCTGCACCGTCATCTAAGGTTACAATCGCTTTACCTGGTAAGAAGTATTGCGCTGGAACATCTGTACCCGGAATTAAGATATCATTACCGTTGCTATCGACTAAACGTAGTGCTGGACGTAAATCTTTACCTGCAGTTGCACGTTCACCCACATCTTGCACCACGATTGATGATAAACCTGTTAATTCGTCCGTTTGACGAGTTACTGTTAAGCCATCAACGATGTCGCTAAATTGGATACGACCTGCTACCTCTGAGATAACTGGCATTGTGTGTGGATCCCAGTTCGCCACTACTTCGCCTGCGTTTACTTCTGCACCGTCATTTTTCGATAACACTGCTCCGTAAGGCACTTTGTAGTTCTCTTTTGTACGACCGAATGTATCGATAACCGTTAATTCAGTATTACGAGATGTTAATACGATTTTGCCGTCTTTGTTCGTTACAAATTTAGCGTTAGTTAGCTTAATCGTACCTGCATTTTTCACTTGAATGCTAGATTCTTTCGCTGCCGCAGATGCCGCGCCACCGATATGGAACGTACGCATCGTTAACTGTGTACCCGGTTCACCGATTGATTGTGCCGCAATAACACCAACCGCTTCACCTTGATTGATTAAGTGACCACGTGCTAAGTCACGACCGTAACATTTCGCACACACTCCGTAGTCTGTGTTACAGGTTACTACAGAACGTACTTTGATTACATCAACGGATTCACGATCAACTACATCACACCATTTTTCATCTAATAAGGTGTTGCGTGGAATTAATACTTCATCTGTACCTGGTTTTAATACATCTTCCGCTACTACACGACCTAATACACGATCGCGCAGCGCTTCTTTCACATCACCACCTTCGATTAATGGGGTCATCACGATACCTTCGTGCGTGCCACAGTCATCTTCGATGATTACTAAGTCTTGTGCCACATCTACTAAACGGCGGGTTAAATAACCAGAGTTCGCTGTTTTTAATGCGGTATCGGCAAGACCTTTACGTGCACCGTGGGTTGAAATAAAGTACTGTAATACGTTTAAGCCTTCACGGAAGTTTGCCGTGATTGGCGTTTCGATAATCGAACCGTCTGGACGTGCCATCAAGCCACGCATACCCGCTAACTGACGAATCTGTGCCGCAGAACCACGCGCACCGGAGTCTGCCATCATAAAGATGCTGTTAAATGACGCTTGTTTTTCTGGGTTACCTTCACGGTTGATTACTTCTTCCGTTGAAAGGTTTTCCATCATCGCTTTAGCAACACGTTCGTTTGCTGCTGCCCAAATATCGATTACTTTGTTATAACGCTCACCAGCTGTTACTAAACCGCCGTTGAACTGTTCTTGAATTTCAGCTACTTCTGCTTCAGCCGCTTCAATGATTGAGTATTTTTGTTCTGGAATAACCATATCATCAATACCAACAGAAGCACCTGAACGTGCAGCGTAAGCGAAACCGGTGTACATAATTTGGTCAGCTAAAACCACAGATTCTTTTAAACCTAAACGACGGTAGCTCTCGTTAATTAATTTCGAGATCGCTTTTTTACCTAATGTTTGGTTGAATAAGCTAAATGGCATACCTTTTGGTGCGATCATCCATAAAATGGAACGACCGATAGTAGTATCCACTAATTCCGTTTTAGCAACAAATTCGCCTGCTTCGTTTTTCTCATATTCGGTAACACGCACTTTTACGCGAGAGTGTAATTCTGCTTCCCCTGTGCGGTATGCTTTTTCCGCTTCACGAGGGTCTAAGAAGTACATTCCTTCGCCTTTACCGTTTACTTTCTCACGAGTCATATAGTACAAGCCTAATACAACATCTTGGGATGGAACGATAATCGGATCACCACTTGCTGGTGAAAGTACGTTATTGGTAGACATCATTAACGCACGAGCTTCTAACTGAGCTTCAAGTGTTAATGGAACGTGTACTGCCATTTGGTCACCATCGAAGTCCGCGTTGAACGCCGCACACACAAGTGGGTGTAACTGGATTGCTTTACCTTCGATTAGTAACGGCTCAAACGCTTGAATACCTAAACGGTGAAGCGTTGGCGCACGGTTCAGAAGAATCGGATGCTCACGGATAACTTCTGCAAGAATATCCCATACGATTGGATCTTCACGTTCTACCATTTTCTTCGCAGCTTTGATGGTTGATGCAATGCCACGAGATTCTAATTTAGAGTAGATAAATGGACGGAATAATTCCAATGCCATTTTCTTCGGTAAACCACATTGGTGT
Organism: Mannheimia kashgarensis; assembly: GCF_041807705.1. Taxonomy (NCBI): domain Bacteria; kingdom Pseudomonadati; phylum Pseudomonadota; class Gammaproteobacteria; order Pasteurellales; family Pasteurellaceae; genus Mannheimia; species Mannheimia kashgarensis. The sequence continues at coordinate 76,393 of NZ_JBGTYY010000006.1, read as the reverse complement.
AAGCGTAAGTATGGACCTACGGTAATTACAGAACGACCTGAGTAGTCTACACGTTTACCTAATAAGTTTTGACGGAAACGACCTTGTTTACCCTTGATCATATCCGCAAGTGATTTTAATGGACGTTTGTTAGAACCCGTGATTGCACGACCACGACGACCGTTATCTAATAATGCATCAACAGATTCTTGTAACATACGTTTCTCGTTACGTACGATGATGTCTGGTGCAACTAAGTCTAACAAGCGTTTTAAACGGTTGTTACGGTTAATTACACGGCGGTATAAGTCGTTTAAGTCAGAAGTTGCAAAACGACCACCATCAAGCGGTACTAATGGACGTAAATCTGGTGGTAATACAGGAAGAACGGTCATTACCATCCATTCTGGTTTGTTGCCAGATTGTAAGAACGCTTCTAAGGTTTTTAAACGCTTAGTGATTTTTTTACGTTTTGTTTCTGAGTTGGTTTCTTGTAATTCTTCACGTAACGTTTCGCATTGGTGTTCTAAGTCTAAATCACGAAGTAATACTTGGATACCTTCTGCACCCATTTTCGCTTCGAACTCATCGCCCCAACGCTCTTCAGCGTCCATAAACTGTTCTTCAGTTAATAACTGATTTTTCTCTAAATCAGTCATACCCGGTTCAGTTACGACATAGCTTTCAAAATAAAGTACACGCTCAATATCACGTAACGGCATATCTAAAATTAAGCCGATACGGGACGGAAGTGATTTTAAGAACCAAATGTGTGCAACCGGGCAAGCTAATTCAATATGCCCCATACGCTCACGGCGTACTTTAGTTTGTGTAACCTCAACACCACATTTTTCACAGATTACACCACGATGTTTTAAGCGTTTGTATTTACCACATAAACACTCGTAGTCTTTTACCGGCCCGAAGATACGAGCACAGAATAAACCATCACGCTCTGGTTTGAAGGTACGGTAGTTAATCGTTTCTGGTTTTTTTACTTCACCGAAAGACCAAGAACGGATCTTATCTGGTGATGCTAAACCAATTTTAATCACATCAAAATCATCGCTTGATTTTGTTTGTGCTTTTAAAAACTTCACTAAGTCTTTCACTTTTTTGCCCCTAGGGTAGGTTTTTAAATTCGCCCCGCAATTAGCCGAGCGAGTAAATTTTGTGTACAAGCGGTTAGGTTTACCCCAAATTTTGCAAATTTTTTGTAAAAATGAACCGCTTGTTGTTTCGTTTGTGGGCGAATGTAATTCGCCCCCTACATTTATCCAAACGAAATTAAGCTTCGTCCAACTCCATATCGATCGCTAATGCACGGATCTCTTTGGTGATTACATTAAATGACTCAGGGATACCCGGTTCCATATAATGCGTACCATCTACGATGTTTTTGTACATCTTCGTACGGCCGTTCACGTCATCCGATTTCACAGTAAGCATTTCTTGAAGTGTGTAAGCAGCACCGTATGCTTCTAATGCCCAAACCTCCATCTCACCGAAACGCTGACCACCGAACTGAGCTTTACCACCCAACGGTTGTTGAGTAACAAGGCTATAAGAACCCGTTGAACGTGCATGCATTTTATCATCAACTAAGTGGTTCAATTTGAGCATATACATATAACCAACGGTTACTGGACGTTCGAATTTCTCACCTGTGCGGCCATCGTAAAGGGTAATCTGACCTGAAGTTGGTAAGCCACCTAATTCTAATAAGCCTTTGATTTCTGTTTCGTGTGCACCGTCGAACACAGGGGTTGCAAGCGGTAAGCCTTTACGTAAATTTTGAGCTAAACGCATCACTTCTTCATCAGTGAAGGTGCTTAAATCAACTACTTGTGAACCGTGTCCTAAGTCATACGCTTTTTGGATATATTCACGCAGTTTCGCGATTTCTTGTTGCTCTTTGATCATCTTGTTGATCTGATCACCGATACCACGTGCCGCTAAGCCTAAGTGGGTTTCTAAGATCTGACCGATGTTCATACGAGATGGTACGCCCAGCGGGTTCAATACGATTTCAACCGGCTGACCGTTCTCATCGTATGGCATATCTTCAACAGGGTTGATTTTCGAGATAACACCTTTGTTACCGTGACGACCCGCCATCTTATCACCCGGTTGGATTTGGCGTTTAACCGCAAGGTAAACTTTAACTACTTTTAACACGCCTGGTGCTAAATCATCGCCTTGAATGATTTTGTTACGTTTGATTTCAAGTTTACGTTCAAACTCTTTGCGTAACTCTTCGTGCTGTTCTGCTAACTGCTCTAATTGGTTTTGTTTCGCTTCGTCATCTAAAGTTTGTTCTAACCATTTCTCACGAGCAACGCCATCTAGTGCAGACTCTTTCACGCCACCTTCAATTAATAGGTTGCGAACACGAGTAAATAAACCTGCTTCTAAGATTTCTAACTCTTCAGATAAATCTTTCTTTGCTTCACGAAGTTGAAGTTCTTCGATTTCTTTCGCACGTTTATCTTTCTCTACGCCATCGCGGGTAAATACTTGAACATCGATAACCGTACCTGAAGTACCGTTTGGCACACGAAGTGATGAATCTTTAACGTCTGATGCTTTTTCACCGAAGATTGCACGCAATAGTTTCTCTTCCGGTGTTAATTGGGTTTCACCTTTAGGGGTTACTTTACCCACTAAGATGTCGCCACCTTTTACTTCCGCACCGATGTAAACGATACCTGATTCGTCTAGTTTGCTTAATGCAGATTCACCCACGTTTGGAATATCTGCTGTGATCTCTTCTGCACCTAATTTGGTATCACGAGCCACACAAGATAATTCTTGAATGTGGATTGTAGTGAAGCGATCTTCTTGAACAACACGCTCAGAAACTAACATTGAGTCTTCGAAGTTATAACCGTTCCAAGGCATAAATGCCACACGGATATTTTGACCTAATGCTAATTCACCCAAGTCTGTTGAAGGGCCATCTGCTAAGATTTCGCCACGAGCAACTGGCTCACCTAAGTTCACACAAGGTACTTGGTTGATACAAGTATTTTGGTTTGAACGGGTGTATTTGATTAAGTTGTAGATGTCGATACCTGCTTCGCCCGAGATCGTTTCATCTTCATTTACTTTCACTACGATACGAGAGGCATCAACATATTGGATAGTACCACCACGTTTTGCCACAATCGCTACACCAGAGTCTAGGGCGATTGGTTTTTCCATACCCGTACCGACTAATGGTTTATCTGCACGTAATGTTGGAACGGCTTGACGTTGCATGTTCGCCCCCATCAACGCACGGTTCGCATCATCGTGCTCAAGGAACGGAATTAATGCTGCCGCTACAGAAACCACTTGTTGAGTTGAGATGTCCATATACTGAATTTCTTCCGGTTTGAATAAACCTGACTCACCTTGCTGACGGCAAGTGACATAAGTATCTGTAAAGCGGAAGTTCTCATCTAAGTTTGAGTTCGCCTGAGCAATGATATTGTTGCTCTCTTCAATCGCTGATAAGTACTCGATCTCTTCTGTTACTTGACCATCAACCACTTTACGGAATGGGGTTTCTAAGAAGCCGTAGTTGTTTGTGCGTGCATACACCGAAAGAGAGTTGATCAAACCGATGTTTGGACCCTCTGGCGTTTCGATTGGACATAAACGACCGTAGTGAGTCGGGTGTACGTCACGTACCTCAAAGCCTGCACGCTCACGAGTTAAACCACCTGGGCCTAATGCAGAAATACGGCGTTTGTGCGTAACTTCTGAAAGCGGGTTGTTTTGATCCATAAATTGCGAAAGTTGTGAAGAACCGAAGAACTCCTTCACTGCCGCAGAAATTGGTTTTGCATTAATTAAATCTTGTGGTGTTACGCCATCTAAATCGCCTAAAGACAAACGCTCACGTACTGCACGCTCAACACGCACTAAACCAATACGGAATTGGTTTTCTGCCATCTCGCCTACAGAACGGATACGACGGTTACCTAAGTGGTCGATATCGTCCACCTCACCACGACCGTTACGAATCTCAATTAATTTTTTCATCACACCGATGATGTCATCGTTGCTTAAAATGCCTGTGCCTTCGCCTTCAGGAATCTCTAAAGAGCGATTAAATTTCATACGACCTACCGCAGATAGATCATAACGCTCTGCTGAGAAGAACATATTGTCGAATAACGCTTCTGCCGCTTCTTTTGTTGGTGGCTCGCCCGGACGCATCATACGGTAGATTTCTACTAACGCACTCAAACGGTCGTAAGTTGGATCCACTCTCAACGTTTCAGAAATATAAGAACCGTGGTCTAAATCGTTGGTAAATAATACTTCGATCTCTTTATAGCCTGCTGCAGAAAGGTTCGCTAACATCTCCATTGAGATTTCCATATTCGCAGGGCAAATCACTTCACCTGACGATAAATCAACATAATCTTGAGCCGCTACTTTGCCTACAATATATTCCACAGGCACTTCGATTTGGCTGATATTGTCTTTTTCTAATGCACGAATGTGGCGAGCTGTGATACGGCGACCCATTTCAACATACACTTTACCGTTTGCCGCAATATCAAATGAAGCTGTTTCGCCTCTTAAACGCTCAGGCACTAACGTCATTAATAATTTGTTATCAACAATTTCAAATTTAACCTTCTCGAAGAATAAGTTTAAGATTTCTTCGGTCGTGTAGCCTAATGCACGTAGAATAATAGTTGCTGGTAATTTACGACGACGGTCGATACGGGCGAATAAGTTATCTTTCGGATCGAACTCAAAATCTAACCAAGAACCACGATAAGGAATAATACGTGCGTTATACAGCACTTTACCTGATGAGTGGGTTTTACCTTTGTCAGAATCGAAGAATACACCTGGACTGCGGTGTAATTGAGAAACAATAACACGCTCGGTACCGTTAATAACAAATGTACCGTTATCGGTCATTAATGGGATTTCGCCCATATACACGTTTTGCTCTTTAATATCTTTGATTGTGCCAGCAGCTGCTTCACGATCGTAAGACACTAAACGCAATTTCACACGTAATGGAGCGGCATAGGTTGTACCACGAATTTGACATTCACGCACGTCAAATACCGGCTCACCTAATTCATAAGAAACGTATTGCAATTCAGTTGCACCGTTGTTGCTCACAATCGGGAAAACTGAACGGAATGCCGCTTCTAAACCCTGCTGCCCTTCAGGATCTTTTTCAATAAATTTTTCAAAAGAATCAAGCTGAATTGTTAATAGATAAGGTACGTTCAGAACTTGTGGGCGTTTGCCAAAGCTCTTACGGATACGCTTTTTCTCGGAATATGAATATGCCATTTTTTAAGATAGCCTCTGAAATATATTTTGGTTGAGATTACACAATCCGACACGAAAGACTCGGTTGGAAGTGGCATTATAAAAAACTGTACGAGATGTCATTTTCCAATCGCCAATCAAGCAGTCAGAAATCGCTACTGCAAGCGGTCAAATTGGGCAGGAAATTTGCAAATTTTGTTGATTAAAATGACAAAACCAACACTTGCGTTCAAGCACAAAAGGCTGACCGGTCAAGCCGTCAGCCAATTTTTACTAAAAATGGTTAGAAATTATAGCGGTTTTTTTAAATTTTGGCAACAAATTGACCGCTTGTTTTTATGGAAAAATTATTGGGTTTTCTCTTCGTCTTGGGCTAATTTACTGCCGAAAAATAGGCTTGCAAAGCCGACGGTGAATATGGAAATAACACCATAGATCATCCATTCAACACAGTTAAAGGTTATGGATAAATCCTCAATTTCCGCCAAAGAAGATGCGTTCTTAATTTCCAAAACATCACCTAATGTTAAGGCATATGCACCACAAATTGAGATAATAATAAGCACCTTACCCCGTTTCTTACGCCCATAAGCTCCTTCTTTTTTAGCTAAGCATAAACCTAAAATCGCTAACCCCAATAAAAGAAAAATGCAACATAAAAATGTCATAACTAATCACCTTATTTTTTATACTCTTTTAACACAAATGAACACACATTCATAATATCAAAAGCATACAGATATTTTTCTCCTACGTTACCATCTAAACAAGCCTGCTTAACCAACTGCAACCCCTCTTGTTTACTTTCTACCTTCCCAAGTCCATTTTTTTGTTTATGACCTTCCACATATAGCATCCCTAAGGTAAATTTACCTAAAACATCATTTTTAGCGGCTGCTTTTTTAGCATAAAAATAAGATTTATCAATGCTACTATCTTTATCTCCCCTCTGATACCCACTCCATTGATGATAAGCCTCAAAACCCATCACATTGGGTTGCTCTTTTTTAAGGGCTGCATTTATATCTTTTTGTGTATAAATACGATCCACAACAAGTCCCTCAAAAATTTGATTTGCTCCTAAATTTTTAGGAATCGGCTTAGCACTCACCACAGTCGAAAGAGAAAATGTTGCAACAGTAGCTAATAGAATAGATTTAAGAAATTGTTTGTACATAATAAATCCTTAGAAATGGTTTAATTAGAGATGTTTTACTTCCTATGTCAATAGGAAGTAAAGGGAGTATACTCCCTTGAAAAATTGATTATTTTAAAATCAATTTTCGATTTCATATCTTAGTCTAAAAAATAATTTATGTAAATTATAGTTTACATTTTGTATCTCTTGAATTATTGCTGAATAATCGACTAACAATAATACTAAGAGAATGAAAAATGAAACGCTGACCAACCACCCAATTCGCCATACTTTCGCTAATAATCTTAGAAAAATCCGCCGATTAAAGGATATTTCTCAAGAGGCGTTAGCTTTTGATGCCGAACTAAGCCGAGCTTATATCAGTGATGTAGAAAGAGGAAAGAGAGCCATCTCCATTGATGCGATGGGCAAAATAGCCGACGCCCTAAACGTCAGCCTCATTGATTTGCTAAAAAACGATTATTCAGTAGAGGATTTGATTCAAAAATAAAAAACAAGCGGGTATTTTTCTCTCACATTTTGCAAAAAATCAGATAAAAACAACCGCTTGCAAAAAACAAACCCCGATGTTTCCATCGGGGTTTATTGAACGTGAAGTCCGGAAAAGTTAAATCAAAAATTATTTGATTTCTACTTTTGCACCAGCTTCTTCTAATTCTTTCTTAAGTGCTTCAGCTTCTGCTTTAGAGATGCCTTCTTTTAATGCAGCTGGAGCTGATTCAACTAAGTCTTTAGCTTCTTTTAAGCCTAAACCTGTTGCACCACGTACTGCTTTGATTACAGCAACTTTGTTTGCACCAGCTTCTGCTAATACTACATCAAACTCAGTTTTTTCTTCTGCTGCCGCTGCACCTGCTGCTGGAGCTGCTGCTACTGCTGCCGCTGCTGAAACACCGAATTTTTCTTCCATCGCTGCGATTAATTCAACGATTTCTGATACTGATTTAGAAGCAATCGCTTCAATGATTTGTTCGTTAGTTAATGACATAACAATCGATTCCTAAAATAAATAAAGTTAAACGAATAAAGAAGTACCGCTAAAATTAAGCAGCGGCTTCCATTTGGTCGCGTAATGCTGCAAGAGTGCGAACAAGTTTGCCTGCCGCAGCTTCTTTCATTGTGCCCATTAAACGTGCAATTGCTTCTTCGTAAGTCGGTAATGTCGCTAAGAATGCAACATCTTGTTTTTTACCTTCAAAGGCTGCACCTTTAAGTTCAAACTCTTTGTTTGTTTTCGCAAATTCAGTGAACAAACGTGCTGCTGCACCTGGGTGTTCATTTGAGAATGCGATAAGAGTTGGACCAGTAAACGTATCTGTTAAGCACTCGAATTCAGTGCCTTCCACTGCACGACGTAATAAGGTATTACGTACAACTTGCATTGTCACACCAGCTTCACGAGCTGCTTTACGTAACTCAGTCATTTTTTCAACTGTTACGCCACGAGAATCCGCAACAACAGCTGAAAGTGCACCTTTGGCAGCTTCGTTTACTTCAGCAACAATCGCTTGTTTGTCTTGAAGATTTAATGCCATTGGTTTTAGCTCCTGATACACTCTGCCTTTTCAAGCAGAATTTACAAAAAATCCCAAAATATTACCGCTTGAGCGGCAATCTTCTGAGCCTAAGGTGTACAGAAGCAGAGAATTCTGTCTGTTCACCATCTATGTAGGATAATTAAGTTTTCACCCCTACAGTCTTAGACGGGGCTTAGATAGGCTAAGCACCATCAGCTTGCTCTCGCAAGTTAAGGTCGCAAATTATACAGATAATCTGCAACCCTGTAAAGTTTTAACTTCTAACTAGAAATTAAAGTGAAGCTTGATCAACAGCAACACCAGCACCCATAGTGGTGGAGATGCTTACTTTCTTGATAAAGATACCTTTTGCTGTTGTTGGTTTCGCTTTCACTAATGCCGCTAACAATGCGTTTAAGTTATCTTTTAATTGTTCAGCTGAGAAATCAACTTTACCGATAGTAGTATGGATAATACCATTTTTGTCGTTACGGTAACGGATCTGACCAGATTTTGCATTTTTAACCGCTTCTGCAACGTTTGGTGTTACAGTACCTACTTTCGGGTTTGGCATTAAGCCACGTGGGCCTAATACTTGACCTAATTGACCTACAACACGCATTGCATCTGGAGAAGCGATAACAACATCAAAGTTCATTTCGCCTTTTTTGATTTGCTCTGCAAGATCTTCCATACCTACTAAATCTGCACCCGCTGCTTTCGCTGCTTCTGCGTTTGCACCTTGTGTGAACACCGCAACGCGAGCTGTACGACCTGTACCGTGTGGTAATACCGTTGCACCACGCACGTTTTGGTCTGATTTACGAGGGTCGATACCTAAGTTTACTGCAACATCTACGCTTTCAACGAATTTCGCTGTTGCGAATTTTTTTAACAATTCAACTGCTTCGTTGATGTCATAAGCTTTAGTAGAATCTACACCAGCTTTAATTGCTTTCATTTTTTTAGTCAATTTAGCCATTGTATTATTCCTCTACGATTAAGCCCATTGAACGAGCTGTACCAGCGATTGATTTCATTTTGGTTTCGATAGTTGAACCAGTCATATCTGCTGCTTTCGTTTCAGCAATTTGACGGATTTGTTCTTGAGTTACTGTACCCACTTTATCTTTGTTCGGTTTACCAGAACCAGATTTGATACCTACCGCTTTTTTCAGTAATACTGCTGCTGGAGGAGTTTTGGTAACGAATGTGAAAGATTTATCTGCATATACAGTGATAACAACTGGAATCGGTAAACCTTTTTCTAAGCTCTCAGTACGAGCGTTGAATGCTTTACAGAATTCCATAATATTAACACCTTGCTGACCTAATGCAGGACCAACTGGTGGTGATGGGTTAGCCATACCCGCTGCAACTTGCAGTTTAACGTAGGCTTGGACTTTTTTTGCCATTTTAGTTTCCTTTATTGTGGGTAATAACGCTGAAAATCAGCTCCCCTGTGGTTTATTTACATAAAAATACGAGCCAAGTAGCTCGTATGAGGGCAGAATTATAGAGAAATTGTGATCGTTTTTCAAGCGGTATTTTGGCCCTAGCCGAAAAAATCAAAATCCCACCTATTGTTCTGACCCCAAAAAGTTAGACTAATCTAATTCAAGGACTGAGTTCTGTATTCCACAGGACTTAGTCCTTTTAGTTTCACTTGAATACGCTCATTATTGTAGTAATGAATGTACTCTTGAATAGTTTGTTTAAGCTCAGCAAGCGTGTTAAACCGCTTACCAAAATAACATTCCGTTTTGAGTCGCCCGAAAAAGCTTTCCATTGCACTGTTATCCAAGCAATGTCCTTTTCTTAACATACTTTATCTAATGCCGTTTTGTCGGCAGATTGCCTGAAATCCCTGCGTTTGATATTGCCAACCCTGGTCGGAATGTAATATTGGTGTTGAACCGTCAAGCCTTGCTACCGCTTGATTCATCATTCGAGTTATCTGCTAAAATTCGGGGTTTCTGCAAGTCATAGGCGATGATTTCGCCATTAAATAAGTCCTTAATCGGTGATAAATAAAGTTTATCTTCCGCACATTTGAACTCGGTCACATCGGTTGCCCATTTCTCATTAGGCTTTGTCGCGTTAAAATCCTGCTGTAACCGATTTTCAGCAATCCGCCCCACTTCTCCTTGATACGAGCGATATTTTCGGTACTTACATTTCCCTTTCAACCCCAATTTTTGCATTATCGCTTGGACTTTTTTATGGTTAATTGCCCCTATTTTTCTCAATATCAGCGTGATACGACGATAGCCATAGTTACCCTTGTTTTCGTGATAAATCTCAGCAATTTTCTGCTCAATTTCTGCATTTTTATCCACTTTATCCGCAAGGTGATAAAAGAACGTACTGCGTTTTAAACCGATAAGGGGTAACAAGATTTCGAGTGGAAACTGCTCTCGTAATGCCTTTACGACATTGGCTTTTTCCGCATTTTTTCTTGATTGAGTTCCTGCAACTTTTTTAAAATCGCATTCTCCGCTTCAAGCTCCAAAATACGGTAACGCAAGCGTTCTTCTTCGGTTTTCGGTGGGGGAAGGCATTTTCGGGTATTTCGATTTCATTGACGGACGCCCTTTCGGTTTAGGTAATAAGCCGTTTATACCCTGTTTCTCAAAGGCTTGCAACCATTGGCTGATAAGAGCAGGGAAAGGAATGCCAAAATGCAAAGCGGCTTTTTTGTAGAAAATTGCTCGTTTTTAACCGCTTGTATCACAGATAATTTGAATTCGGAGGAGTAAGTTTGCTTTTTACCTAAAACAGCTAACACATTGAAACCATAATGATGATATTGGTTAATCCAAAGTCGTAATGTGCTTTTCTCTAGCTGAAAATAATGACGAGTAAGCGAGTGATTTTTCTCGGTTTGAAGGTAAAATTCGATCACTTGTTGTTTGAAAGATTGGTTGTATTTAGTCATAAAAATCTGCACCTTAATTAGTTGGTTATTTAATCCAGCTTTTGGGGTGCAGATCATATTCAAGTGGGATTTTAAGATCAATTAACTTTGTTTCTCAACCTGACCAAATTCAAGCTCAACAGGCGTTGCACGACCGAAAATCGATACAGAAACTTTCAAGCGTCCTTTTTCGTAATCCACCTCTTCAACTGTACCTGTAAAGTCTGCAAACGGACCTTCAGTAACAAGAATGCTTTCACCTGGTTGGAACTCTTTTCTGTGGCGTGGTTTTTCTGCCGTTTCTTGAACACGGTTTAGAATGCGATCGGCTTCACGCTTGGTAATTGGTGCTGGGCGATCCGCTGTACCACCAATAAAGCCCATTACACGGGGAACGCTTTTCACTAAGTGCCAAGTATCGTCATTCATTTCCATTTCAACTAATACATAGCCCGGAAAGAATTTACGCTCAGTTTTACGGCGTTTACCGCCCACATTTTCTACAACCTCTTCGGTTGGCACTAATACTTCGCCAAACTGCTCTTCCATTTTATGAAGTTTGATGTATTCGCGTAATGTTACTGCCACACGGTTTTCAAAACCTGAAAATGCTTGTAATACATACCAACGTTTTGAGCTGGTTTCTTTTACTTCTACTTCACTCATTTTAGAACCTTAAATTTGTTAAAAATGTAATTAATGCCACGATAATAGAATCAATACCCCATAACACTAATGCAACAATCACACACATCGCAAGAACAATTAATGTTGTTTGCGTTGCCTCAGGGCGTGTCGGCCAAATAATTTTACGCAGCTCAGTGCGAGAATCTTTTATAAAATGAATTGCTTTTTGTCCTTGGTTGGTGAGGGCTGCTAATACTACTGCACCAACTAATAAAACCACTAATAAAAGCACTCGAACGATTAATGAAAAGTGCGATGAAAAATAGGCATTACCTACTGCAGCAACTGCTAAAAATAGAATTGCGATCAGCCATAATGCGGTATTTGCACCTTTGCCTTTTACCCCTTTTTGTTCAACTTGTTCAAGGGACTTTGTTTTAATCTCAGTAGCCATATATAACCTAGAAATGAATAAAAAATCGAATATTTATTTTTAAAGCGTTAAATTCTATCATTTTCTACAAAAGTTGCCACGATCTTTTATATATTTTTCGCTAAATTTCTTCTAAAAAACGATCAACTTGCCACATAGCCCCCACTCACTTGCTTAATCACGCCTAATAATTCCAAGCCGAGCAATTCCACTAACAAGGTTTCTACGGACATTTCTGCTGCTTTGGCTAAATCATCAATCGTAATAGGCTCTAAGCTGATATGCTGATAAATTTGCTGCTGGCAAGCGGTCAGATTTGGCAGATTTTTTGCAAATTTTTCGCTGTTTTTAACCGCTTGTAAAGAGGTGCTTACTATTGGCTTAGGCTCATCAAACAAAGGGATTTGTTGAGGTTGGTATTGAGAGGCGACCGCTTCTAACATATCCTCCACACACTCCACCAGCAATGCCCCTTCTTTAATCAGCTTATGGCAACCTTGTGCGTAAGGGTTTTGCACCGCATTCGGTAACGCAAATACTTCCCGACCTTGTTCAAGGGCATAGCGAGCGGTAATTAAAGAGCCACTATTGATGGTTGCTTCAATCACCAAAGTGCCGAGCGATAAACCGCTGATTATGCGGTTTCGACGTGGGAAATTTTCAGCAATCGGGGGCTGATTAGGCGAAAATTCAGACACCAATGCACCACCTAACTCGACAATTTGCTCTGCCAGTTTTTGATGGCGGGCAGGGTAAATCCGGTTTAATCCGCTGCCTAACACGGCAACCGTAACCCCTTGATTTTCCACCACTTTTTTATGGGCAAAGCCATCAATTCCAATCGCTAAACCGCTGGTCACTGTCATATTATGTTTCACTAAGTCAGCGGCAAATTGCCCTGCCCAATATTCACCGTAGGGCGAATAATCCCGACTGCCGACAATCGCAATTTGCGGTAAAGCAAGGCTTTCGACATTCCCCTTTACAAATAAAATCGGCGGAGCGGTGGAAATTTGCCGCAACAAGAAAGGATAAGCTTTATCAAATAAACTCAGGATTTGCTGATTCGGCTGCTCCGCCCAAGTTAGTGCCTGCTCAATCCAATGTTTATCCGGATTAAACCAACGCTGAATTTGCTTTTCATTCCAGCCTATTTGCTTAAGCTGAATTTTGTCATAATCACAAAACTGAGCAAAATCGACCTCGCTCAATAATCGCCCAATTCGCTGTGCACCCAACTGCGGAACTTGCAATAATCGTAATAAATTGTACTGATGTGCCATTTTTATTCCTCAACATTTCCCTAATAATAAGAAAAGGTTTAAAATAGCCAAACGAATTTTTTAAACTTTTCGAGTGAGATCACAAAAATGGCAGTATTAGAGGTTGTACTCTACCCTGATGAAGGGTTGGCAACAATGTGTAAACCTGTAGAACAGGTTGATGAAGAATTAAATCGTTTTATTGATGATATGTTTGAAACAATGTACGAACACGAAGGCATCGGGCTTGCCGCACCGCAAGTGGGCGTATTAAAACGAGTAATTACCATCGATATTGAAGGCGATAAAACCAATAAAGTCGTGTTAATCAACCCTGAAATTTTAGAAAGCTGCGGCGAAACAGGCATTGAGGAAGGGTGTCTTTCCATTCCAGGACATCGTGCATTAGTACCACGCAAAGAGAAAGTGAAAGTTAAAGCCTTAAATCGCAAAGGCGAGGAAATTGTCTTCGAGGCAGACGGGCTTTTCGCCATCTGCATTCAACACGAAATCGACCACTTAAACGGTGTGCTGTTTGTGGATCATATTTCCGCCCTCAAACGCCAACGCATTAAAGAAAAAATGCAGAAGCTAAAAAAGCAGATTGCAAGGGCAAAGTAACGGCTACAAGCGGTAGAAAAAACGAAAAATTTTGCAAATTAAAACAAGAAGGATAGAAAAATGATCATCGTAACCGGTGCTGCCGGAATGATTGGCAGCAATATAGTAAAAGCGTTAAACGAAATCGGTCGCAAAGATATTTTAGCGGTAGATAACCTAAAAAACGGTGAAAAATTCATCAACTTAGTGGATTTGGATATTGCCGATTATTGCGATAAAGAGGATTTCATCGCATCCATTATTGCAGGTGATGACTTTGGCGAGATTGATGCCGTTTTCCATCAAGGAGCTTGCTCTGCCACAACCGAATGGGATGGCAAATACTTAATGCAAAATAACTATGAATATTCAAAAGAGTTATTGCACTTCTGTTTAGACCGCCAAATTCCGTTTTTCTATGCCTCAAGTGCCGCAACATACGGTGGACGCTCTGATAATTTTATCGAAAAACGTGAATTTGAAAGCCCATTAAATGCCTATGGCTACTCAAAATTCTTATTTGATGAATATGTTCGCCGTATTCTGCCAGAAGCGGAATCGCCAGTATGCGGTTTCAAATACTTCAATGTTTACGGACCTCGTGAACAACATAAAGGCTCAATGGCAAGCGTGGCATTCCACCTTAACAACCAAATGCTAAAAGGCGAAAACCCAAAATTATTTGAAGGTTCTGAACAATTCTTGCGTGATTTTGTGTATGTAGAAGATGTCGCAAAAGTAAATCTATGGGCGTGGCAAAATGGGATTTCAGGGATTTTCAATTTAGGCACAGGCAATGCGGAATCCTTCCAAGAAGTTGCAAATGCAGTGATTAAATATCACGGCAAAGGCGAAATTGAAACGATCCCATTCCCGGATCATTTAAAATCTCGCTACCAAACCTTTACCCAAGCAGATTTAACCAACCTCCGTGCAGCCGGCTACACAGGTAAATTCAAAACTGTTGCGGAAGGCACAGCGGAATATATGGCGTGGTTGAATAGATAAGTTTTTCTAAAATATTCTTCAAAGGGAGGAAATATGTCTGATAAAGATATTGTTACTAACATCATAAATGCTCTTGGTAACAAAGAGAATATTAAAACAGTAGATGCCTGTTTAACACGCTTGAGAGTGGTGTTAAAGGATAACAGCCTACTGAATAAATCCGTACTAAAAAAACTAGGTGCCGTAGATGTAGTCAAAGTTGGCGATACCCAACAGATTATTTTTGGTACGAAATCAGCTCAATATCGTGATGAGATCAAAGCACTAATCAGCTAAAAATTAGACCTGCAATTCGCAGGTCTAATTTTTAGGCATTTTTCAGTGCAAGAGAAACCGCTATTGTTTGAGCCAAAGTCATAGTGGCACACTGTGAACGGAAACCGCTTACTTGAGCTTCTTTAATAATAAAAGAGACATCGCTAAAAGAAAGCAGCGGGCTTAGTTGGCTATCTGTAATTGCAATATGTTTTACCCCTGCTCGAGCTGTGGCAGTAACCACATTTAAAGTCTCATTTGCATAGGGCGAAAAACTTACTGCAATGACTGCATCTCCTTCACGAATTCGGCTCAGCTGCTCATCAAACATTCCACCAGAGCCATCAATCATAAATACATCATAATCTAAGTGGTGTAACGCATAATTTAGATAGTTAGCAATGCTGAAAGAGCGTTTTAACCCCACAATAAAAATGCGTTTAGCACTATGTAGAATATCTACTGTTTGTGCTAACTGCTCTTGGCTAATCTGCTCAGATAATTGTTGTAACGCTTGAGTGTTGCCTTGTACGAATACATCAAGAATATGATTGAGTTCATTATTCTCATCAAGCGATTCAATTTGACGAAAAAGTTGCACTCTCTCGGTGTAACGAGAAGTACCTTCCATCATATTTTGGCGATAAAGTTGTTTGATTTCATTAAATCCGTTAAACCCCATTGCATTTGCAAAACGGATAAGGGTTGATGGCGGAACGCCAGCACGCTCGGCAATGGTGGAAACCGTATCAAATACTACACTGTTTCCGTTATCTAAAATATATTGTGCGACCTGTTTGAGTCGTTTGCTTAATCCGTCGTATTGCTTACGGATCTCTTCCTGAAAATGGGCAAGTTGAGTAGGTTCATTCATAGATGATTAGTTATTAAAATAGAGGGCTAAAAATAAGATGAGCTATTATAGCTTAACAAATCATCAGACATAGTAGTTTTTTTAATAAGCGGTTAGATTTATTCATTTTTTTGCAAAATAAAAGGCTAATCATTTTAGTAAATTTGATTAGCCTTATTTCATATTTCATTTATATGAAATTATTGTGCCGCCATTTTAGCTTTTTCTATTAAATCCTGCTCTGCTTTCGGATCAACATTTTGTAGCTGCTCTTTTTCGATACAAATCTTTTCATATAATTTAAAGAATGGGTAGTAGATAATGATATCTAAAATGATTAGAGAGATACTTAATATCGGAGCCCAAATATCGCCGGCAGACACTAAATATGCACCTATCGGTGCAGGTGTCGTCCACGGTGCCATTAGATAAATTCGGTGGATGAGGTCAAAATCCAAAATTAAATATGCAATTACCGCATTGGCTAATGGAGTTAGAATGAGTGGAATAAAGAAGAGCGGATTTACTACCATTGGTACACCATAAACAATCGGCTCGCCGATAGAGAAGAATGATGGTACTAAACCGATTTTCCCGATTGAGCGTAAGTGTGCCGATTTACTGCGAACCAATAAGAACGCTAATGCAATTACCCCACCCGATGCCCCGTGTACGATATAGAAATCCCAGAACGAGTTCGTAATAATGAACGGCAATGGCTCACCCGCTTGGAACGCCGCTAAGTTTGCTGCCATATTTTGCAGTAGGAATGGTGTCCAAAGTTGCATTAGCACTAACGAACCATTGATCCCCAAGAACCAGAGCAAATGAGTGGCAATAACGAACAGGCAAATTGCTCCTAAAGAATCACTTACTGCAATAAGCGGTGCCATAAAATCCATAATCAGTTGCGGAATATTGCGACCAGTTTCACTTTCTACCCAAATAGAGAACGGATAGAGTGTAAGTAAAATCGCTAAAATTGGAATCACAATATTGAGAGATTCCGCTACTGCGTGCGGTACTTCTTTCGGTAAGCGGATTTTGATTTTCAGGAACTCCAACAAGCGGGTCATTTCTACCGAATAAAAAGCAATAAAGATAGCAGAGAACAGCCCAATACCACCGAAGAATTTAATGTCCATCATACCGTCTTTTACCGGTGCAGCCACTAACAAAAATGCCATTACCGAGAGAAATGCCGCTGGCAGGGGCTCTCTTTTATAGGCTTTGGCAAGGTTGTAGGCGATACTGGCAGAGGTAAATAATGAAATCGCATTAAACGACATTTGGAAGAAATTCCAACCGTAAGGGCTTGCCCAATTCGCAAAACGCCACCAAGCTTGCCCGAAAGCATTTTGGGTATTTTCATCAAATGGCGGAATTAGCAAAATCATAATAAAGCTGCCGACAATTAAGAATGGTAACACTACAATAAAACCGTCTCGAATAGCGGAAATATGCGGTTGATTTTCCATTCGACGTGCTACTGGAGCAACGTGGGCATTCATAAAGTCAATAAAACGTTGTGAAACGGACATACCTATTTCTCCCCATCTGCAATTTTAAAGCCTAATACATACCAATCCGGCTGGTAGTTTTGAATATGTAACACTCTGCCTTGTGCGGTGTTTTCAATGGTAAATTTCAGCTCGGTATTGAGTGCTTGTAGCTCACCATAAACTGACAGTGGCAAGCTGATTTGGGCTTCGGTTAAGCCATCAATGTAAAGATAGAGATCCGCCCCAACTTTGGTATAACGATAGGTTACATCACCGATTTGCTCGGTTTGGTGTTGGCTACAACGGGATTTATAGATTCCCTCTCCATTTATTTCCAGCCAGCTCCCCAGTGCTAATAAGCGTTCAACTTGCTCTTGCGGAATAGTGCCATCTGCTTTCGGGCCGATATTCAGCAATAAATTGCCGTTGTCGGCTACGGTTTCTACCAATAGGGAAATCAAGTCTTTCACCGAAATCAAATGGCTTTCGTCTTCTACCTGGTTATAGCCGAACGATAAGCCCATACCACGGCACATTTCCCATTTCTTATCACGGGAAGCCACGCCGTGTTTGTATTCTTTGGAGGTGAAATCGCACCATAGTTTGTTCCAGCGGTCGTCCACTACGCCCTCTTGAACGCTGTTGTAATAATGAGCAAATAGGTGTGGTAACATATGCTCGCCCACTTTTGGCCAGCCAATATCATTCCACAATACATCTGGTTTATAGCGGTCGATCAACTCTACCACTTGTTTATAGGCGTAGTCAGCGTATTCGTAAGTCGGGCAAGCGTTTGAGAAGTTTTGACTTTCGGTGAAAATCGGGGCAGAGGAATAAGTCCAATCGATAATGCCCGAGTAGTAAGCGCCCATTTTTAAGCCTTGCTCCCGCACATTTTCAGTCAGCTCGCCCATCAAATCACGTTGCGGGCCGGCTTGGGTGCAGTTGAAATCGGTATATTTACTTGGGTATAAACAGAAACCGTCGTGGTGTTTAGTGGTCAGCACCACATATTTTGCACCAGCTTTGGCAAACAGCTCCGCCCATTCGGCAGGTTGCCATTTTTCCGCTTTCCATTGTGGAATAAACTGTTCATAGCCGAAATCTTCACCATAGGTTTTGATATGATGCTCGTAAGTTGGGCCTTTTTTGACGTTAATTGAATTGAAATACCACTCCGCATACGGATTGTTGCAAAACCACTGCTCGTCAATATCGATCTCACCTAATTGACAAGTCGGCGGCGCAAACGCCGGCACGGAATAAATCCCCCAATGAATAAAAATCCCGAATTTCGCATCATCGTACCATTCCGGCACTTGGTGCTGCTTGATCGATTCCCAACTAGCGTGGAAGCGAGTTGGTGACGGTTTCGTACTCATAGACAGACTCCTATTTTTCTGATGGAATAAATTGAAATATATTTTCCACTTATTTAAAAACAAAACCATTTATTCCATAAAAACCACCCTAAATTGTTAATAAAATGTGAGGCTCATCACACTTATTTCGCTTTTTGAGGATAAAAATTTGCCCGATATTTCCATTTTGAGGAAAATTCGGGCATCAAGCGGTCAGATTTTGTCAATTTTTTGCAAAAGAAAACCCCTCGCATTTTACGAGGGGTTAAGTCTAATCAAGCAATTAACGCTGTTGCCATAAGTCAATCAAGGTACGGTATTTTTCAGATACCGCCGCAATCAAGCCGTTGTCGTCAAGCTGACCGGCGAGCCACTGTTCGGACGGGCTTCCGAAAATGGTTCTGCCCACCGCAAAGCCTTTGACTTTTTCGCAGCCTTTCGCCTGTTCAAAGGTCGCTTTAAACACATCGAGCGGTGCATCTAAACCTAAGATCAGAATACCACGGCAATCTGGGTCATTCGCATCAATGGTGGCGGAAATCGCTTTCCATTGTGCGGTGGATACGCCCGGTAATTTCCACCATTCCGGTTTGATGCCGAGTTGGTAGAAATGGGTGATCGCTTCATTGTAGTAGTGTTCATCTTGTGGCATACCGGCCGGTAAGATGATCTCTAACAGCAACTCGTGGCCGGTGCGGCAGCACGCTTGGTACACTTCTTTTAATTTGCGATCTTGGCGTGCTTTTAAACCGCTTTCATCGGTTGGGTGGTAGAACGCCAAGCATTTGATGACGTGATCGCGTGGGAAAGCAGAAAGCTGTGTGCCTAAATCGCCGTATTCCAATTCAAGCGGGCGAGAAGATGGCTCTTCAATCGGGCGAGCAATCCAGTAGTTTTTACCGGTAATTTCATTCAGTGCATCTTGTCCGAAAGTGGTATCCGCCAAAATCCCTGCTTGATTTTGTGGAAGCCCTGCCGCTGCGGCGGTCTGCTCCATCGCTTTTAACAGAAGCTGTTTGAGCTTCGGTAAACGCGCCACATCTGCGCCGACTTTGTTTGCCATATCGACCAACTGTTTACGGTGATCGAACGCAAAAATGCAGAGATTTTCCCACGATTTTTTGCGGGTTGTCACACGGTGTAAATGGTTTAAACACTCGTCTAAATCCGGACGTGGCACGCTGGCCGCACGGGTTAAGTAGTCATCCAACTCACGTTTGGTCGGCATTGCCGGCGAGCAGCCGTGGCGGGAAACCACTAACGCCCCGCACGCATTCGCATAACGACACGCTTGTTCCCAACCTTCATTATTTAAGTAACCACGCAGTAAGCCGGACATAAACGCATCGCCTGCACCCAGTACGTTCAGCACTTCCACACGCACGCCGTACACATTCAAACCGCCGTCTAAATCGTTCGGTAGTTCGCCTTCAAACACGGAGCAACCTAATGCACCGCGTTTGCACACTAACACCGCATTCGACACTTTACGCACATTTTTCAGTGCAGTGAGCGTGTCGGTAGAACCGCCTGCAATATGGAACTCTTCTTCTGTGCCCACAATCACGTCAAAATGGTGTAGCACTTCTTGTAGAGATTTGGTCACTTCCGCACTGTCGATATAACGGGTTTCACCATCGCCAAGTGAAGTCAGCCCCCAAAGCACCGGACGATAGTCAATATCCAACGCGCGTTTTACGTCATTTCTGCCCGCATATTCTAAGGCGGTCAGCACCGCTTCACGGGTTTTCGGGTTAGAAAGGTGCGTGCCGGTAATCGCCAGCGCACGGCTGGAAGCAATATAGGCTTCGCTGAAGTCGTCTTTGGTGATCGCCATATCCGCACAGTTGTCGCGATAGAAAATCAGTGGGAAAGTCTCTTTATCTTTAATCCCTAAAATCACCAGCGCCGTTAAACGCTCTTTATCGGTAATCAAGTGGCTGGTATCCACGCCAACACTTTGTAGCTCTTCACGCAGGAAACGCCCCATATGTTCGTCACCCACACGCGCCAACATCGATGAACGTAAACCTTGCACCGCCGTACCATATGCCACGTTGCCGGATGAACCGCCAAGATATTTTGAGAATGTAGTCATCTCTTCCAAACGAGAACCGATCTGTTGCCCGTAGAGATCGACCGCAACACGTCCTAGACAGATAAGATCGAGAGGTCGATCTTGATGATTTACCGTAGCCATAACCTGCTCCTTTCAACAAAAATGGATTGAATTTTTATCATCATACAAAAACGAAACATTTATTTCAATTTTATTCTATTTAAATTATCATTTCTGTGATGTAGTTCTCATCTTTGTACTATATAACATCAAATGCAGATTAATTTGAAGAAATGCGAGGTAGATCACATCTTTTTCTCGATTTACCTGTTATGATAAATGAAATAAATTTTTCATTTGCAAACTTTTCTGAATAATCGCCCGCTTGTAGCGTTCTGCTCGGCTGGCGACACGCACATTATGGAGAATGCACTATGCAAACAACCAGACTGACAGTCGCTCAAGCATTGGTTAAATTTTTAGATAATCAATATTTGGAAGTCGATGGCAAGGAAATCAAATTTGTTCACGGCGTTGCCGCCATTTTCGGCCACGGCAACGTACTGGGCATCGGGCAAGCACTGGCACAAGATGCAGGCAGCCTAACGCTCTACCAAGGCAGAAATGAGCAAGGTATGGCACACTTGGCGATGGGTTTTGCAAAACAGAACTTACGCCAAAGAATTATTGCTTGCACTTCCTCTGTTGGACCGGGTGCTGCCAATATGCTTACCGCTGCGGCAACCGCAACCGCCAACCGCATTCCACTTCTGTTATTACCGGGCGATGTGTTTGCCACCCGCCAACCAGACCCTGTACTACAACAAATTGAGCAATCTTACGATTTAAGTATCAGCACCAACGATGCATTCCGTGCGGTCAGCAAATACTGGGATCGTGTGCAACGTCCAGAGCAGTTGATGAGTGCCTGTATCAATGCCTTCCGCGTACTGACTGATCCGGCAGAAACTGGGGCTGTGACCATTGCACTTCCGCAAGACGTGCAAGCAGAAAGCTTTGACTTCCCGAACAGCTTCCTACAAAAACGCGTTCACCGTTTGGAGCGCAATCTGCCAACCGAAGCGATGCTGAATGATGCGGTGAAACTAATTACTGCCAAGAAAAAACCGCTGATCGTCTGCGGGGGAGGTGTACGCTACTCACAAGCGGGTCAAATCCTGCAAAAATTTGCAAAACAGTTTGGTATTCCATTTGCAGAAACCCAAGCGGGTAAAAGTGCGGTGGTTTCCGACTACGAATTGAACGTGGGCGGTGTCGGCGAAACTGGCTGTTTAGCGGCAAACCGCTTGGCGAAAGAAGCCGATTTAGTCATCGGTATCGGCACACGCTACACCGACTTCACCACTTCTTCGAAATGGATATTCCAAAATCCGGACGTGCAGTTCTTAAATATCAACGTGGCACGTTTCGATGCCTACAAATTAGACGGCGTGCAAATTGTGGCTGATGCCAAAGCAACGCTTGAAGCATTGCTGGCTAAGCTCCCAAGCAGCTACCAAGCACAATGGGGTAATGAAATTGCCACCGCCAAAGCGGACTTTGCCGAAGAAATCAAACGCCTGCGCGCGGTGCAATACAGCCCGGATTTCACCCCTGAAATCAACGATAACTTGGATCACAAAGCGGTTCATAACGAATTTATCAAGCTCACCGGCTCACAATTAACCCAATCCCAAGTACTCGGTATCGTGAACGAAACCATTGAAAACGATGGCATTATCGTCGCTGCTGCTGGTAGCTTACCAGGCGATTTACAACGTACTTGGTTGAGCAAAGGCGAAGAGACCTATCACCTTGAATACGGCTACTCCTGTATGGGTTACGAAGTCAGTGCGGCGGTCGGCGTGAAAATCGCTCGCCCTGAGCAAGAAGTTTACGCCTTACTTGGCGACGGCTCTTACTTAATGGCGCACACCGAGTTAGTGACTTCTATCCAAGAAGGTAAAAAAATCAACGTGGTGCTGTTCGACAATATGGCAAACGGCTGTATCAACAACCTGCAAATCGGCAACGGAATGGACAGCTTCGGCACGGAATTCCGCTTCCGTAATGTGCAAAGCAACCAGCTCAACGGCGGTTTAGTGCCGATTGATTTTGCTAAAAACGCCGAAGCATACGGCTGCAAAACTTACCGTGTGACCAACGAAGCCGAACTGCGTTCAGCTCTTCAAGACGCGAAACAGCAAACTGTTTCAACGCTGATTGATATTAAAGTGTTGCCGAAAACGATGGCTCACGGCTACGGCTGCTGGTGGCACGTTGGTGTGGCAGAAGTATCGGAAAGCGAACGTATTCAACAAGCCAGAACGAGATCGCAAGAGCAGTTAGCAAAAGCGAGAAAATACTAATTTTGCAAAAAATTGACGAAAAATCACCGCTTGTAGGGGCGAGTTGCAATTCGCCCCTACGGAAAATAAATTAACTCAATCAAACGAGGTTTCTCTATGAAAGCAGAAAACATTCAATTAGGTATCGCCCCTATCGGCTGGACAAACGATGACTTGCCTGAACTGGGTGCAGAAAACACTTTCGAGCAGTGTGTGAGTGAGATGGCACTTGCCGGCTACACGGGCTGTGAAGTGGGTAATAAATATCCGCGTGATGTTGCCGTGTTAAAACATAAGCTGGACGTGCGTGGCATTCAAATCTGTAATGCGTGGTTCAGCACCTTCTTTGTGGACGGTAAGCGGGAAGAGACCATTGCCGAGTTCATCAAACACCGTGATTTCCTGCACGCAATGGGTGCAAAAGTGATCGGCTGTTCCGAACAGAGTCGTAGTATTCAAGGCACAACCAAATCTGTGTTCAAAGAAAAACCGATTTTCAACGATGAAGATTGGAAACGTATGGCAGAAGGCTATAACGAATTGGCGAAACTTGCCGCCGAAAAAGGAATGAAAGTCTGCCTGCATCACCATATGGGAACGGGTATTCAAACGCCTGAAGAAGTGGATCGTTATATGGCAGAAGTGAATGATGATGTTTACTTGCTGTTCGATTCAGGTCATCTGTACTACTCAGAGGGTTGCCAAAAAGCGATGCTCGGCGTGCTGGAAAAATATATCGACCGTATTATCCACGTGCACTTAAAAGATGTGCGAGATGAAGTTGTTGCAGAAGTGAAAGCGAAAGATTTGAGCTTCTTAGAAGGTGTGAAAAAAGGCACATTTACCGTGCCGGGCGATGGTGTGATTGATTTCAAACCAATCTTCGACATTCTCGAAAAACACGATTACAAAGGCTGGATGGTGGTAGAAGCAGAACAAGATCCAGCAATCGCAAACCCATTTGAATACGCCTTAAAAGGCAGAAACTATATCCGTGAAACCGCAGGAGTTTAATATGTTAAAAGTAGGTATTATTGGTGCAGGCCGTATTGGTCGTGTGCATTCTGAAAGTATTAGCAAATATGTTAAAGGTACTGAAATCAAAGCAATCTCTGATGTAAAAATTACCGAAGAATTGACCGCTTGGGCAAAATCGATGGGTATTCCGGAAGTCTATGATGACTATAAAAAAATCCTGCAAGATCCGGAAATTGATGCGGTATTGGTCTGCTCTTCCACCAATACTCACGCCCCGATTTCGATTGAGGCAGCACAGGCTGGCAAACACGTTTTCTGTGAAAAACCGGTAGATTCAGACCCAGCTAAAATCCGTGAAGTATTGAGTGCAGTCGAAAAAGCCGGTGTAAAATTCCAAGTGGGCTTTAACCGTCGCTTCGACCATAACTTCAAAGCGATTAAAGACCGTGTGGCGGCAGGTGATATTGGTGAACCGCACGTTATCCGAGTCACTTCCCGTGACCCGGAAGCCCCGCCAATTGAATATGTGAAAGTCTCTGGTGGAATGTTCTTCGATATGACCATTCACGACTTCGATATGATTCGTTACCTCTCTGGCAGCGAAGTGGAAGAAGTGTTTGCGGTGGGTACCGTTCTGGTAAACCCTGAAATTGGCAAAGCAGGCGACATCGATACTGCGGTAATTACGCTCAAATTAGCAAATGGAGCAATCGGCGTGATCGACAACAGCCGTAAAGCTGCTTACGGTTATGACCAACGAGCAGAAGTATTTGGCTCAAAAGGAGCAATCCACATCACTAACGACACAGGTTCAACAGCGGTGTTCTCTGGCGAAAATGGCGTGATTGCAGAAAAACCAAAATACTTCTTCTTAGAACGCTATATGCAATCTTTCGCTGACGAAATCAGCTGCTTCGTGGATTCTGTCGTAAACGACAAACCAACACCGGTAAACGGCAATGACGGCTTACAGCCTGTGCTAATTGCTCTCGCTGCGAAAAAATCACTGGAAGAAAATCGCCCTGTGAAATTGAATGAAGTAGCTTAATAAGTAAATAGACAAGCGGTCGGTTTTGCAAAAAAATTTGCAAAATCGACCACTTGTTGATCTGCCCCCCCAAAAGTTGGACAGTTTATTAACTTAAATATTGAGTTCGGTATTGTACTGGGCTCAATCCGTTTAAATCAAGTTTAACTTGTTTTTGGTTATAATACACCACATATTCTTCAATTTCTGTCTGTCATTCAGCGATTGAAGTATAAGTGCGTGAGTAAAAGCACTCCGATTTTAATATAGCAAAGAAACTCTCAATGACCGCATTGTCGTGGCAGTTTCCTCTGCGACTCATACTGCGTATTATTGCCCTGCCTTCCAACACCTTTATCCATTCTTCTGTACCCTATGATACCCCTTGGTCACTGTGAATAATCGGGCAGTCTGTCGGTTTAAGTCGGCTAAGTTCTTGTTCTAACATCCTTTTGACTAAGGGGAACTTCGGGCGTGTAGCAAAATGATACGCAATAATTTCCCGATTGGCTAAATCCATTAACGGCGAAAAGTAGAGTTTTTCTTGCCCAATGTGAAATTCCGTCACATCGGTTACCCATTTTTGATTGAGAGCTGTTGCCGTAAAATCACGATTCAGCACATTCGGTGCAATATGTGAGGTTTTCCCCGTTTTCCGTGCCTTTTCTTGCGTAAAATCAAACGAATGCATAAGGCTTTCATTAATTTCAACACCGTTTTGTGATTTAAACCCAAGCCGATTTGCCGTAGTTTTAAGGTTAAAGGACGATAGCCGTCACGCTGTTTACTCTCGTGATACAACGATAAAATCGCCTCTTTAGCTTGTGTATAGTCTCGCTTAACCTGTTGATAATAAAAGGTAGAACGAGACATTTGGGCAACTCGAAGTAGGTCATTTAAACCGTGTGCTGACCTTAGTTCTTCAATGACAGTCCTTTTTTCTGCCGTCGTTTTTGAAGGTCGAGCTCCTCCAACTTTTTTAGGTAGGCAATCTCCGCACTAGCTAAGGCTAACTCGCGTTGTAACTTTTTAAACGCTTGGGGCGAAAGGTCGGTTGGCTCGGGGATTTCAATGTCTTTCTTCTTCATTTTAGGCTTCGCTATTTTGAGGGATTTAGGTTTAGTGCAGGGAGATTTTACGCCCTCTAAGCCCCGTTCGTAAAATTCTTTTAGCCAATTAATGACAAGGGAATGAGAAATCTGATGAAGTTTAGCGACTTCACGGATACCAAAATCCTGTTCAGTGACGAGTTTGATAATGTTTAAACGAAATTGGTAAGAATAGGACATAATCTGCACCTCAAATTAGGTGTCCAGGTTTTTGGGGATAGATCATGTGTTTTACTGGCACATAAAATGTAAAAAGACCAACTATTTTGTCCTATATGCCGTTTTACTTATTATCCTTTTCTTCAATTTAGTCTTAAAGGTATTTTTAAATAGAAAGAGTTGGTAGTAATCACTAAAAAATAATTAAAACCAACGCTTTTATCTACTACACCAAGATTTTAGTAACCAATATCAATAAAACCTCGTTTCCTCCATCTATTATTATTTACAAAATCCTGAAATCTGAATTCATCACCTAATTCTAGGTCATCTGCATGATCAGTAACTATAATTTGCGGAGAATATCCATGTTTTTCTTTTAGAATCTTGCAATATCGAGCTAATTGTATAAATAGATTTTCAACTGATTTAATATCGTCATCATAATGTTCCTGATTATTTTCTAGCTCTTTAATAAGTTCTTTGTTAAATGTGTCATAATTATCTTTTTTAAAGTTAGGAAAATACACTTGTGTAGGTTGGTCTAAGAATAATATTGATGGAATAATACAATTTTTATTCTCAATAAAATATTGGTGTAAAGCTAAAAACAAAGTAAGATGACTATATAACCAATTTGCTCCACTACCCATTGTTCTTAGATAGATTCGTTCATTGGTAGATTCATGATATAAATTAAAATTCTCTAACGAGAATTTTAATTTGATTGGCTTATATTTATCTTCGAAGTCAAAATGATTCCCTAACTCAGCCATAATGTTGTTTATTCTATTTTCAGCTCTCTTGATCTCATGCTCTATATTGTATTTTCCTAAAATAAAGTTTATTTCTTCAATTTTTTTCTTTAATTTATCTATATCCTCATCATAGACAGGATTATTTTTCCAACTTGATAGATTATCTATCATGAAGAACAATTCTCCTTTAGCCATTCCAAGTGCTTCAATAACATTATTCAATTTTGATATGTTTTGACTCTGAGTTTTAATAAGCTCTAATGATTGAGTGATATTTTGAATCTTTGATTTAATGTTTTTAATATCATTCTTGACTTCTTCTAAAGAAGTTTCTAACTGCGATTTTAGTTTGGAATTTAGAGTTAATCTATCTGATAAGTGTTCAATAGCATCATTTAATGCTTTTGCACTATCTGTCAATGAATCATTCTTAGAATGGCAGAAAGGGCACTCTACATGACCAATAACTACTTCACTAGGTATATCCATATTAGCTAAATGACTGGATAGCGATATTTCAGTTTTTAAACTTGCTTTTATACTATCTCTCTTTATATACATATTTCTTAATACAGAATTGTATTTATTCAACTCTACGTATAATTCTTGATAATGCTTCGATATTCTATCTGAATTATGATTAATTTTTTCTAATGTAATGAATTCATCTAATAAAAATTTTGCATCATCTGGATTTGTTAAAACATCTTCTTGTGTTACTGGTAGTTTATCAGCTCCCATTAAAGAAGAGATTATATCTAATTTATATTTAATTAATGGTGAATTTTTAACTATATATTTTTCGTGGAGTGTCTTTTCCTTTTTTATATATTTTATATTATATTCCAACTCTTCTTTTTGTTGAGATAAAATATAGAATCGCTGATCGACAAACCCTAAGAATATTTTAATAAAGTAAATTATTCTATCCCTTTTATCCTTTTCATCAAATCTGTAGAAAATAGCATGTTTATTTGCAATAAGATTCTGATGTTGTAGATTAAAAGATATAAAATCACGAATAGAAGGTTTTCCTTGGGGTTTACCTCTATGCTCTTTAGCTATTATAGATTCATCAACATCCGAAAAATCCATAAATAGTTTATTTAACTGTTCTTTATAGTTATTAATATCTATAAACTTTCTATCATCAAAATAATCAATATTTATCTTATTAAAAATATAACTATTTTCCCTACTAAAGAAGCATCTTCTATTATTATTTGCTTTCCTACCTAGTACAAAGAACTCTTCATTAATTTGAATGTATAAATAATATAATTCTGCAGCTTCAGTAATTACTCCACTAGGCACAGTATATTCACTACTAGCAAAGCAATAATCAAAAATTTCTATTATTGCGCTTCTCCCAGTAGATGATTTTCCAGTGATAATATTTAGCCCTTCTTTGAGCATTATCTTATGTATAGATCCTTCTTTATCTAAAACGCCGATTTCATATATTATTGTTTTCATGGTTTTACTCCAAGGATAGTATATATCTCAATGATTGAGTAAGGATTAAATAAGTTAGAGAGTTTTTCTGCTATTTTAACATGTTTCACCATATTGCTTTCTGTTGTCTTATAACAATATAGATTCTTATTAGATATCTCTAGCCATTCATTAATCAAACAATATTCTAAACTATTTAATGACAATGTCCTAAAATGGTTAACTCTATCTTGAAGATCATACATTTCTTTATGATTATTAAAGAAAATTGTATAAATAGAGCTTCTTTTATTCGATTTCTCTATTTTATAAGATAGTACTGGGTGAGTACATAATGGTATTATTAAGGGTAACAACAGAAGGTTATTTTCTTTTATTTTTAGGTTATTATAAAAAGAATAAATGTAATTACTGCATTTAAATGGATTATACTTTATTAAATATAGAGCATCTATCGTATTCATTATTTTACCTCCCATTTTAGATCAATGTCACTATTCATAGCATCATGAATTAGGCCATTTTTATAAGATAAATGTGGAGTAATCTCTCCGATTGATGAAGGGCTTTCACCTATCATATCATCATATAGATCTTGAGGATTTTTTTTATTTCTCTTTGCTATTCTGTATTTACTCTTATACCGTTCTATTAATTGGGCTTGATACTCCTTTGTATACTCATAATATTTGGGATAATTATCTAATTCCTGATCAAGAGAACTAATTAATTGAATGTAATCTCCTATAGCAGTAGGAACAACTTCTGAATAATCAATATCTATAATTTTAATAACAAAGTCTTTTTGTAAATTTTCTATAACTTCATCCGTTGTTGCTTCACGAACCTCAAATTGAGGAAAAGTAAATACACTTCGTGAAAACTGATGAGTTAAATTCATTAATTTTAGATGAAAATCTTTATATGATATACTCCATCTGGTTTTATTACCTTGATTGTAAACAAACCCAATAAGACTATCTTTGTAAGCTGATATATTTCCCTCAGGTATTCCCGATAACGCTATTCTTAAATATATACTTCTAATTAATTCATCTTCTTTTTCTTGTTCTGTAAATATATAGAATTTAGATATAACTTCTTTTAGAAGTTCTTCATTATTACTTAAAACCATATCCTCAAACCTAGAAATATCGCTATCATTATTAATTCTAGACTGATTAATATCTTTCAGCAAATATAACTTCTCTTCTGCAGAAAGATTATTCCACTGCTTCAATTTAGATCTAGCCCCAAAAGGTTGAGTAGTATGTAAAATTAAAGAGCTATATTGTTTATGATTAAATTCAGGCAATAACCAGTTTTTCAATGTTTTCCAAAAATTAGTATGATGATCGGTTAGATTATCAGAAAAGTCTTTAGCTTCTATTTGTATTCCTTGGCAATTCTGAGCTATCAGACTCACATCTCCATCTTTTTCAATATAAACTGTATCCCCCTCATTCATATCATAACATTTCATTAATCCAATAAGTACTTGGTAATGAAATGATCGTACTGTAGCTAAAGCTGAATTTTTTGTTTCTTTTATCATATTATGATCCATAACTACTATTTTTATATATAACCCATGTAATTACATACAGAAAACCATACTGCTATGAATATCCCTAACCTAAGAATGTAAGATTAGGTAACTTTTTAATTTTTTTAAAAATTTTCTCGTATAACTTATTTACATCATAGTTTGATTCCTTTAATGCCTACTACAAACTAAATGACAAATACCTTTTATTTTAGAATGAAAGGTATTCTATAGTTTCGTATTTGAAAAAGCAAAATGGGATCTTTCATCTAGATTTCTCTTATAGATACCCACCTTCTCTCCTCCGCCGATTTTGCTATCGCTTCCAATACACGGGAGATTTTATAGCCCTCTTCAAAATCGGGATACATTGGTTCGTCTACGGCGATACCGTTAATCAGATCACGGATTTCAACCGATTTTTGGCCGTTAAAGCCGATACCGTGTCCGGCACTCACGCAGAATGCGGTATAATCGGGGTGATCAGGACCGACTAAAATCGTTTTAAATCCTTGGCGGGATTTGTCATCATCGTGCAGATAAAGTTTGAGTTCTGCCATTCGTTCTTGGGTGTAGCTGAGCGAGCCTTTGGTGCCGGTTACGACATAGGTCAGCCCCATTTTACGCCCGCAGGCAATGCGTGAGCTTTCGAGCGTGCCCATTACCCCATTAGCAAATCGCACAAGACTACTTGCCTAATCTTCGTTTTCTACTCTGATTTTTTCTGCCGGATTGTGCGGATTCGGGCGTTCTTCAATCACTGTTTGCATATCGCCGATAACACGCTCAATGTCTGAACCAACCAAATAGTGTGCGATACTGACAATATGTGCGGCTAAATCCCCCAACGTACCAAGCCCGGCTTTGGCTTTGTAGCAGTGCCAATCAATCGGGGTATTAGGGTTGGCGAGATAATCTTCGTTATGCGTGCCGTAGAAATGCACCACCTCGCCGATTTCGCCGTTTTGAATAATTTGGCGAGCCAGTTGGGTGGTTGGATTTTTGATATAGTTGAAACCGACCAAGGTTTTAACTCCTACTTGTTGAGCGGCAATCACCATTTCTTTGGCATCTTGGGCGGTGAGTGCAAGCGGTTTTTCTGAATAGACGTGTTTGCCGTGTTTAATCGCTTCTAAGGCAATTTCTTTGTGCAGAAAATTTGGTGTGCAAATGTCAACCACATCGACATTCGGATCAGCAACCAATTTTCGCCAATCGTCAGTAGCACGCTGAAAGCCAAATTCTTGGGCTTTTTGATCGGCTAATGCTTGGTTGATTTCGGCAAGGTATTCCAGTTGGATTTTGCCTTTAAGTGGAAAGAGGGTAGGGGCTTGAGCGTAGGCAATGGCGTGGCAGCGACCAATATAGCCGGTGCCAACTAAGCCGATTTTGATGGTTTTCATAAAGTATCCTTAATCTTTAAGAATATGTAATATCCTTTCTTTGAACGGCTCGAGGGTAAGAGAAATTTGGCAGTAGTGACGGATAGCGAAAGAGAATAATACATTGAATTTTTGGATTATTTTCTACGCTAATCTCTCCTGTCAAATCTCCCCCACCCCCTCTTTTCTAAAGAGGGGGGTAATAAACAAGCGGTCTGGTTTTGCAAAATTTTTACAAAATCAGACCGCTTGTGTTAGCTATCTATAACGCTCCTCGTCTGCTCTTCGCATAGGTATCGAAGGCAACGGCAAGGATGATGATTAAGCCCATAATGATTTGTTGGTAGTAAGCGGAAACGTCCATCAGCACTAAACCGTTTATCAATACGCCCATAATAATTGAGCCGATGATGGTGCCTGTGACTCGTCCGTATCCTCCCATTAGGGAAGTTCCGCCGATAACCACTGAGGCAATTACACGTAACTCAAAAGAAACACCAGCAACAGATTCGGCACTGCCTAAACGGGCGGAGAGAATGAAACCGGCAAGTCCCGCCAATGCTCCGATCACCACATAAACACTGACTAAGGTACGGTTAATATTAACACCCGCTAAACGGGCTGCTTCCGGGTTGCCGCCTACCGAGTACACATAGCGTCCCCAGCGGGTTTTATGCAATGCGAAGTAACCGATAATGGCGACTACGGCAAAAATCACTACCGGCACTGGTACACCTAAAATATCACCACGTCCCCACCAGCGGTAGCCTTCATCAAAACCAGCAATTGGTGAGCCGTTATTTAATACTAAAGTAACACCACGCCAAATAGTCATACCACCAAGAGTAACAATGAAAGGAGGTAATTTAAGTTTGGTAACACCTAGTCCGTGTAACCAGCCAATAAATGTACCAAGTGCTAAGCAGATACCTAAGCCCAGTAACCAGCTCATACCGCCCCAAGCCCCCGGCTCAACCGTAACTGTATTATCGCCTTTGATGACATAAGCAGCAAACATTGCTGTTACCGCTAAAATTGAGCCGACAGAAAGGTCAATCCCTGCGGTTAAAATCACAAAGGTCATACCCACTGCCATAATGCCGAAGATCGATACTTCGGTTAAAACATTATAAATATTGCGTTGAGATAGGAAGGCACTGTTTTGTGAAGTGAAGAAAATCACTAACAAAATTAAGAAAATCAGTACCCCAAAGCGTTCAAAGAAAGCGATAAAATCGATTTTGCCTTTGTCATCGACCATTCCCAGATTTTTTAAAAATTGTGTTGCCATACAAACCTCTCTTACGCTGCGTGCCCACGTTGAACACCAACAGCCATCATTGACATTAATTTTTCTTCGGTCGCATCATCGCCGTGAATTTCACCTGTTACCCTTCCCTCAGATAACGTAATAATACGGTCTGAAATTGCCATAATTTCAGGCAAGTCGGAGGAAATAACCAATACTGCTACACCTTGTTTTGCCATATCAAACAACACTTGGTGAACTTCCGATTTCGCCCCCACATCAATACCTCGTGTCGGTTCATCAACGATTAGCACCTTTGGATTTAACGCCATACAGCGTGCCAAAATCACTTTCTGCTGATTACCACCTGACAATTTACGAGCTTCTAACTCGCTACTTGCCATTTTAATTCGCAGTGCTTGGCGATAAGTTTCAATTAAAGCATCTTCTTTTTGATTATCGACAAACAGATTGCCTTTAAGCAATTTACTCAAAATCGGCAATGTCATATTAGTTTTAATCGGTAAGCCTAACACCAGACCTTCTTTTTTACGATCTTCTGGCACTAATGCCACCCCTTTTTCTAAAGCATCTAATGGGGAAGTTGCTGCATAAGGTTTGCCATCTAGGCTGATTTCATCAGCAGTATAGTTTTCCACTCCAAATAAACAGCGAGCAATTTCAGTTCGACCAGCACCGACTAAGCCTGCAATACCTAACACTTCGCCTTCGTGAATGTTGAAAGACACACCGTGTAATGCAATGCCGTGAGGATCAAGTGCCGGTTTTTCACGATGTAAATTTTTTACTGCTAAACGCACAGGACGATGAGTATGATGGGTTTCCTCAGGTGGACGACGTGTAAAGGCAACTTCACGACCTACCATCATTCGAATGATGCCATCAACCGTAACATTTTTTACCTCGCTTTCGCCGGAATAACGACCATCTTGGAAAACGGTAAAGCGATCGCATAAGGCAAACACTTCATTTAAGCGATGGGTAACATAGATAACACTCACACCACGACTTTTAAGATCTCTTACAATTTGATGAAGTTTCTCAACCTCTTTATCACTTAATGCCGCAGACGGCTCGTCCATAATGATCAATTTCGCGTTTAAGGTCATCGCTCTGGCAATCTCAACCATCTGTTGTTGAGCAACACTTAAACAGGAGACTTGGGTATCTGGTTTGATATTTAAGCCTAGATTATCTAGCACCATCTGTGCTTCATCATTAACGGCTTTTTCATTAACGAATAAACCTTTCACCGGTTCTCTGCCCAAAAAGAAATTTTCAGCAACCGTCATATTCGGTAGTAAGTTAAATTCTTGATAAATCGTTACGATGCCTTTGAGTTGGCGATCAAACGGTGAATCGCTCAAACTTAAGGTTTCACCGTTAAAGATAATTTCGCCACTTGTTTGTGGCTGAGCGCCTGAAAGTGCCTTTAATAAGGTCGATTTTCCTGCACCGTTTTCACCCAACAGTGCGTGAACCTCGCCTTTTCCCACAGTCAGTTTCACGCCATTGAGTGCCATTACACCAGAGAAACTTTTTGTCAGATCTTTCACTTCAAGTAAGGGAGTAGACATACAACCTCCGTAAAAAAACGCCCTCCGGCCTCAGCCGGAAGGCAGATAAATTATTCACTGATTTCTGCAAAACGTTCTGCTTCTTGCAGATTATCTTTCAGGATAATTTTTGGCGGATAGTCCGCACCGCTCACTTCTTTGCTCTCACGGATATTGCCAACCACTTGCTCTAATGCGGTGCTTACCGCAAAACTTGGGCGTTGGTCAGCAGTGAGATACAACCAGCCGTCTTTCACACGAGCAAGTGCTTCAGGGGTTGAGTCAAAGCCGGTCACTAAAATATCACCTGCTTTTAAACCTTGACTACGCAATGCTTCAATCGCACCAAGTGCCATATCGTCATTGGCGGAAATAATTACTTCCGGTTTCTCTTTTAAGGTTGGTAACACACTTTCAATAATGCGTAAGCCCTCAGAACGTAGCCAGTTACCGGTTTGATCAACCACAATTTTATATTTATCGCCACCGGCAGCTAATTCATCACGAATACCTTTAGTACGCTCAATATTCGACGTTGAACCCGGCTGACCAGTTAATAAAATAATTCTTGCACCCTCTGGATATTTCGCTTTCACTGCTTTTGCCACTTCTTGACCGCCAGTGTAGTTATTTGCACCAAAGTGTGGAACTGGTTTACTACTTTCAACTTTGCGGTCTAATGTTGCAGCAGGAATTTTCTCTTGAATAATTTCTTCCACCGCTCCTGAAATCGCATTCACATCATTTGGGGAAATAATGATACCTTTCGCTCCACGCGTAATCGCATTTTCTAAATCAGAAGCCTGCTTGGTTGATGAACTTTGCCCATCTAATACTTGCAATTTAATCTCTAACTTCTTACTGGTTTCTACTGCTACTTTTTGTAGCTGAACTTCAAACGGGCTAGATAGGTTTGGTAAACTAAATACAACAAGTTCATCTTTTGCAAAGCTATTCATTGCTAAGCCCAGTGTTAAAGCACTTAACGCAAATTTAATACGCATTTTCATACAAAATCCTCTTGTGAGATTGGAATTAACAGCATTACTGCCAGCCTTACTTCAAACTTCGAAGAAAAAATGAAGTCTTATTTCAAAAATAAAATTAAATGAAATAAATTTTTCAAAAAGAAATATAGCACTCTAAAAATTTCACTCCAAATACTTTGTTTCAAATTTGTTACGCAGATCACATTTTTAAGAGAAAAATAATAAGAATAAAAACAAGCGGTCAGAATTCGAGAATTTTTTGCAATCGTTGCTGAAATCAACATCTAAAAAAACAGTACCACTGCAATTATAAAAAAAGCGGTGATTACTCACCGCTAAACACTCAAAAAAGGAAGAATTATAATTATAACGTTGGGAAGTTAAATGCCGCTTGGCTACGCACAGAGCTGTCTGGCCAACGAGTTGTAATGGTTTTCATACGAGTATAGAAACGCACACCATCTGTACCATAGACATTTAATGGCCCGAAGATAGAGGCTTTCCAACCACCAAAGCAGTGGAATGCCATCGGCACTGGAATAGGAATATTCACCCCCACCATACCAACCTGAACATCTTGGGTAAATTGACGAGCAGAGTCGCCATCTGCCGTGAAGATCGCACTACCATTACCGTATTGATGGCTGTTAATCAAATCAATGCCTTCTGCATAATCTTTTACACGCACTACCGACAGTACCGGCCCAAAGATCTCATCTTGCCAGATCGTCATTTCAGGGGTGACATTATCAAATAGCGTTCCACCAACAAAATAGCCATTCTCGTGTCCAGCCACTTTATAACCACGACCGTCCACACAGAGTTTCGCACCTTGTGCAACACCTTGGTCAATATAGCTTTCAATTTTCGCTTTATGCTCTTTGGAAATGACCGGCCCCATATCGTTTTCTGTTTCGCCTTCCGGCAATAAACCTGTACCGATTTTCAGTGCTTTCACTTTTGGAATTAACTCTTCTACGATTTTATCTGCCAGTTCATCACCAACCACCACTGCAACAGATAACGCCATACAACGCTCACCTGCTGCACCAAATGCAGCACCAAGCAGTGCATTTACTGTGTTTTGAACATCAGCATCTGGCATAATTAATGCGTGGTTTTTCGCACCACCTAAGGCTTGAACTCGTTTACCATTTGCAGAGCCTTTTTCATAAATATATTGAGCAATCGCTGTTGAGCCTACAAAACTTACTGCTTGAATACGTGGGTCGGTTAAAAGAATATCAACCGCTTCTTTATCACCTTGCACTACATTGAATACGCCATCAGGCAAGCCTGCTTCTTTTAATAATTCGGCTAAACGAATTGAGACACTCGGATCTTTTTCAGAAGGTTTTAACACAAAGGTATTACCACAAGCCAGTGCAACAGGGAACATCCACATCGGCACCATTGCAGGGAAGTTAAAAGGTGTAATGCCTGCTACAACCCCTAGTGGCTGTTGGATAGAGTGGATATCAATACCACGTCCTGCATTGGCAGAAAATTCGCCTTTTTGTAAATGTGGAATACCCGTTGCAAACTCAACCACTTCTAAACCACGCGTTAATTCTCCAATTGCATCTGAATAAACTTTACCGTGTTCAGAGCTAATAAGACGAGCTAACTCATCAAAGTTTGCTTCTAGTAACTCTTTGAATTTAAATAAAATTCTAGCACGACGAAGTGGAGATTGCTGCGACCAGCTTTTAAATGCAGTATCAGCTGCAACAATCGCTGAATCTACTTCAGTAGCAGTACTTAACTTCACTTTTTTAGTTTCTTCGCCGGTTGCCGGGTTAAATACGGAGGTAAAGCGTTGGCTTTGGCTTTCAACCGCTACGCCATTAATAAAGTTTTGCACAAATTGGCTCATCGAAAACTCCTTATCAAATTATGAATTGAGGATAGACAAAAGACACTCCATAAACTACTCTTAAAAATAGAAAATATCAATACAAATAGAACAAGAATGAAAAATTTATTTCATTTTTGTGATCTTGATAACAACTTTGAAGATTGCTTATCCCCAAAAGAAATGATCTGCGTTATAGTAAGGTTGTCATTATTATGAATTTATACAGGAGATATTATGAGCTTCTTACTTTCTAAACCACAGACTCAGCCAAACGGTTTAATTCAAGACATTACCTCGCAAAATGCTAATTGGGAATATGTTGGCTTTGCTGCTTATCAGTTAGACAATCAATCTATTACCTTAGAGAGTGGCGAAGATGAACTTTGTCTTGTTTTCGTTGCAGGCAAAGGATCGGTGTTTGTTGATGAATATCGTTTTGAAAATATCGGCAACCGAGCCAGCCCATTTGAAAAAATCCCACCTTATTCCGTCTATATTCCGCCACACAAGCAAGTGAAAGTGGAAACAAGCAGTCAATTAGAACTTGCGGTTTGCAAAGCACCAAGTCAGGGGAATTATCCTGTACGACTGATTAGCCCAGAAGATGTCGGGGTTGAAAAACGAGGCTTCGGTAACAATCAACGCTTAGTGCATAATATTCTGCCAGAAACTGAACCTGCAGATAGCTTATTAGTTGTAGAAGTATTTACTGATGAAGGCAATACCAGCTCTTACCCAAGCCATAAACACGATGACAAAAATTCCGAACAAGAAACCTATTTAGAAGAGACTTATTACCACCGCTTCGATCCACCACAAGGTTTTGCTTTACAGCGAGTTTATACCGATGATCGCACCCTAGACGAATGTATGGCAGTTTATGATAAGAACGTGGTAAAAGTACCAAAAGGCTACCACCCCGTTGCCACTATTGCCGGTTATAACAACTATTATCTGAATGTAATGGCAGGCCCTGTTCGCAAGTGGAAATTCACTTGGGAGCAAGATCATTTATGGGTAAATAGTGAAGCCTATAAAACAAAATTTGAATAACACAAGCGGTCATATTTCTGAGAAATATTACAAAAAAGGGACGCATTGCGTCCCTTTCTACTAAATCTTCATACAAAGATATTTCATCTCTAAAAACTCATCTAAGCCATATTTTGAGCCTTCTCGCCCGATGCCAGACTCTTTCACACCGCCGAATGGGGCGAATTCGTTGCTGATCAGCCCTTCATTTATACCAACAATGCCGTATTCCAACTGCTCAGATACTCGCCAAATGCGTGAAAGATTTTCACTAAAGAGATAAGAAGCTAAGCCAAACT
This sequence comes from Mannheimia kashgarensis, assembly GCF_041807705.1. NCBI lineage: Bacteria > Pseudomonadati > Pseudomonadota > Gammaproteobacteria > Pasteurellales > Pasteurellaceae > Mannheimia > Mannheimia kashgarensis. Next base: position 37,803 of record NZ_JBGTYY010000006.1, on the reverse strand, counting down.
CGGTGTCATTTGCCCATTGGATAACTTCCTCTTCTGTTTCAAATTTGAAAATTGGAGCAAGTGGTGCAAAGGTTTCCTCACGGGCGACTTTCATCTCTTGGGTAACATTTTTTAAAATAGTGGGTTGGAAGAATGTGCCACCGAGTTCGTGGCGTTTACCACCTAACACCAATTCTGCTCCCAAAGAAAGAGCATTTTTGATGTGGTCTTCCACTTTTTCTACCGCTTTCAGGCTGATTAACGCCCCCATTGTAACATCTGGTTCTGTTGGTGCTCCGAGTTTAATCTGTTCAACTTTTTGTTTGAATTTTGCAATAAATTGCTCATAAATGCCCGCTTGTACATAAATACGGTTAGCACAAACACAGGTCTGCCCTGCATTGCGGAATTTTGAGGCAAACACGCCTTCAACCGCTTTGTCTAAATCTGCATCATCAAACACGATTGCTGGAGCATTGCCGCCTAGTTCTAAGGCTAATTTTTTAACCGTGCTTGCTGATTGTCCCATCAAAATCTTACCAACACGAGTCGAACCCGTGAAGGTTACTTTTCTTACACTTGGATTAGTGGTTAATTCCTTGCCAATATCTTCTGATTGCTCCGCAGTAACAATGTTAAACACACCTGCTGGAATGCCCGCCTGCTCGGCTAATTTAGCTAACGCGATAGCAGAAAGTGGCGTTTCTACCGCAGGTTTGAACACAATGGCACAACCGGCAGCTAAGGCAGGAGCTGCTTTGCGAGTAATCATCGCATTTGGGAAGTTCCACGGAGTAATTGCTGCGACCACGCCAATCGGCTGCTTGATAACCATTAAACGATGATCAGGTTTATCTTGTGGCAACACATCCCCATAAATCCGTTTGCACTCTTCCGCATAAAATTCAATAAAACTTGCTCCGTAGGTAATTTCAGTACAGCTTTCAGTAATGGGTTTACCTTGCTCTAAACTCAAAATTTGAGCCAGTTCCTCTTTGTTTTGATTAATGAGATCAAACCATTTGCGTAAAATTGTTGCTCTCTCTTTCGGTAACAATGTCTGCCATTTTTTCTGTGCGATAACCGCTTTTTCAATCGCTAAACGAGCGTCTTCTGCCTCTAAATCTGCAACCTTGCCGATTACCTCGCCAGTAGTTGGATTCGTAACCTCAAAGGTTTTCTTGCCTTCTATAAATTCGCCGTTGATATAAGCTCTAAAATCCAGTAAAGAAAATTGGGTGTTTGACATAATCACTCCTGTTAAATGATTAAAAATAGAACGGAATTCCTATAATCTACTCCAATTAAAGGGAAAATTTCAATAGTTATATAAAAAAACAAGCGGTCGATTTTCCTGAAAATTTGCAAAATTCTGAAGAAAATCGACCGCTTGTAAGAATGAGATTAAAGTAACCAGCTACCAATCAATGCACAAGCAAAGCCTGTTAAACCGATGGAGGTTTCTAACATTGTCCACGTTTTCAGCGTAGTTTTTTCGTCCATTTCAAGGAAGCGGCTAATAAGCCAGAAGCCTGAATCGTTCACGTGAGATAGCACAGTTGCACCTGAAGCGATTGAGATCACAATAAAGCAAAGGTCAAACTGACTTAAATCTGTTGCAGCTGCCACCATTGGAGCAATTAACGCCGCCGTTGTGGTTAAAGCCACCGTTGCTGAACCCTGTGCAACACGGAAAACTGTTGCGATAATAAAGGCTGCAACGACAATCGGCATTCCCGTATCTGCCATCATTTCAGACAAGACATCGCCAATACCACTTGCACGCAACACACCACCAAACATACCGCCAGCACCCGTTACTAACACGATAGAACAAATTGGACCAAGTGCGTTGTTACAAATTTTTTCGATTTGGTCTAAGCTACGATTATCACGCAGAAGAATAATTGCCACAATCAGGGTAATCAATAATGCTACTGGCGTTTTTCCAATTAAACGTAGGCTTTGCACCCAAAGTTCGTTGCCGTCCACTACTTTCGCAACAGAGAGCGTGTTTAAACCTGTATCGAATAAAATTAAGATAATCGGTAGTAATAGCACCGTCAGCACTTTACCGAAACTTGGTGGATTTTGTACCGCCATTTCATTTGCAGATAAGCCGTTCAAAAATGCTTTTGGTATATCAACATGAATACGTTTGCTGATAAATTGGCTGAACATATAAGTACCGATGTACCAAGTTGGAATTGCACAAACCAAGCCAACTAACACCAATAAGCCCATATTTACGCCAAGTAAATCGCCCGAAGCAACCGGGCCAGGATGTGGAGGAAGGAAAGCGTGCATTACCGCAAATGCCCCTGCAGATGGGAATGCATAACGCAATACTGAACCGCCAAACTGTTTCGCTACACTAAAAATAATCGGCAACATTACCACTAAACCAGCATCAAAGAAGATTGGGAAGCCGAATAACAATGATGCTACACCCAATGCAAATGGTGCTTTCTCTTTACCAAATTTGTTGATCAGTGTATCCGCTAACACTTTTGCTCCGCCTGTGATTTCAAGCAGACGACCAATCATCGCTCCCAAACCTACTAGCAATGCAACAGAAGCAAGCGTACCGCCAAAGCCGTTTAATAACGTTGGTAAGATTTTATCTACAGGAATACCTGCAGCTAACGCTGTGAGCAAACTCACAATAATTAAGGCTATAAAGGCGTGAACCTTAAATTTAATAATTAATACCAGCAATAATAAAATTGCGGCAAACATAATGAAAAGTAACATACTATTTTCTCCACAATAAATTGTTATCGGTAACATAACGATAAAAACTAAACTTGTAAATAATTCGTTATTTTTTATTTTAAATTTGTGATCTACTTCAAATTTTTCAGAAATAGCAGATGATTTTTCGTTTTAACCTGCTAAATTAAGCTCAAATAAAAGTTACCGATAACATAGGAGTAGACAAATGTCTCAAGGAAAAGCATTTATCTTAATGGGGGTATCTAGCACAGGGAAAACCTCTGTTGGCACGGCTATTGCACAAAAATTAGGTATGAAATTGATTGACGGGGACGATCTCCACCCCCGTGCAAATATCGTCAAAATGGCTGGTGGCACACCGCTAAACGATGACGATCGCCGCCCGTGGTTGGAACGCATTAACGATGCGGCATTTAGCCTTGAACAGAAAAGCGAAAAAGGGATTATTGTCTGCTCGGCATTAAAGAAAAAATACCGTGATCAAATCCGTGAAGGCAATGCCGATGTCAAATTTCTGTTCCTAAACGGCTCATTTGAGCTGGTATTAGAGCGAATGCAACAACGCAAAGGGCATTTTATGAAGCCTGAAATGCTGCAAAGCCAGTTCAACACCCTCGAAATCCCCCAAGCAGACGAGCCTGATGTGATCTTTATTGATATTGACGGCAGTTTTGAAGAGGTGGTGGAAAGATGTGTGGCGGCGGTAGAGCCATTTTTAAGCACATAACTAGATCTTTCTGGCCCCTTTGGGGGAAGTGGGTGAACCGGTCAAGATTTTACAGAAAAATACAAAACGGCATACTTGTACTCCCCCTACCCCGCCTTTGGCGGTACTTCCCCCAAAGGGGGAAGAAAAAGTCTTATTGCGAGCAATTCAATCATAGGGGCAACGCCCCTAAATCTGTCATAACCGATTGCCACAGCGTGGTTGTCGGTTCAAACACTCTCCCCCAAATGGATCTGATACCCCAAATTGATAATCGGGCTTTGTTGCGGTATGCCGTGAATACGGTTGAGTAGTTCTTGGGCGGCGACTCTGCCCATTTGTAGGCGTGGGGTAATCACGCTGGCGAGTTGTGGGGTGAGAGATTGCCCGACATCGTGCCCGTGAAAGCCAGCAATTTTGATCTGCTCAGGCACGTTAATCCCTAAGCGTTGGCATTCAAATAATGCCCCGATGGCTAAGTCGTCATTGGTGCAGAACACACCGTCCAGCTGGGGTTGTTGGGCGAGGGCTTTGCGGAGTTGTTCTGCTCCGAGCGTAAAAGAGGAATGCTCTTCGGTCGTGATATTCAATGGTGTCAAACCGTGTTTTTGCATCGCCTGCTCGTAGCCCTGCATTTTAAGCTGAGAGCGTTTGTCCATTCTCGCCCCGAAATAGGCGATATGATGGCTGCCTCGATTGATCATCGTTTCCACCATCGCTTGTGCTGCAGAAATATTGTCAAATCCGACCGCTTGTTGAATACCTCCTTCGCATTCCATTATCTCAATCACAGGAATGCGAGCCACTTCCAGCATTTTTAGGGTGCGGGCGGAGTGATGATTTTCCGAGAGAATAATTCCGTCAATGTTGTAAGAGAGCAGCGACTCAATCCGCTTTTCTTCCTTTTCTTCGCTATAACCGTAGTGAGCTAGCATTGTCTGATAGCCCGCTTGGTCGGTAATCTGCTCAATGCCTTTAATCACATCAGCAAAAACTTGGTTAGTCAGCGAGGGAACAAGCACGCCAATCGCTCTGCTTTTCGCATTCGAGAGAATATCGGGGGCTCGGTTCGGAATATAACCAAACTGCTCTATCGCTTGAGCAATGCGTTCTCCCGTCTCTTTCGCCACCGTGTTCGGGTCACGCAAAAAGCGGCTGACGGTCATTTTAGTAATGCCGAGATGGGAAGCAATATCTTGCAAAGTAGGGCGTTTGTGTTTGGTCATTGGAATGCGTTGAGTAATAAATCAAATATGGTTCATTATATGCAAAATTTTGCCTAAAAACGACCGCTTGTAACTACTCTTCCCGAAACTCTTTTGGGGTTTTGCCGAATTCTTTTTTAAACACCGCATAGAAATATTGCAATGAAGGATATCCACACACATTGGCAATCTCTTGGGTAGAAATATCGGTAAATTTGAGCATATATCTTGCTCGTGCCAGTTTTTCCTCGTGGATTGCTTGATGAATGGTTTTGTTCATCTCTTCTTTAAAACGCTGTTCGAGGTTGGAGCGAGAAATTTTAAGATGATCCAACACCTGTTCTACTTTGATCCCTTGACAAGCCCGATGGCGAATATAGTGCATCGCCTGAATAACTAACGGATCTTGCAAAGAACGGTAATCGGTCGAACGGCGTTCTTCCACTTTCAACGGAGGAATTAAAATCGGTTTAAATGAAACGGGCAGATCGTTTAATTTGCGATAAAGCAATTTCGCGGCGTGATAGCCAATTTGCGTTGTGCCTTGTGTAACGGAGGAAAGCGACACACGGGAGAGGTATTGAATGAGTTCTTCGTTATCAATCCCAATCACGCAGAGCTGTTCTGGCACGGCAATTTTAAGATGCTCGCAGGTTTGTAGCAGATGTCTGGCCCTCGCATCTGTTACTGCAATAATCCCTGTATGGGGCGGTAAAGTTTGCAACCATTCACCGAGTTTGGTTTGTAGTTCGAGCCAGTTATCGGAATGAGTTTGGTCACCAATGTAACAGTTCGGTTGATGTTCATATTTTTCCATCAACTGAATAAAGGCATTTTGGCGTTCTACCGCCCAATGTTTTTCGGTGTCTGCTGGGTAGCCGTAAAAAGCAAATTGGTTAATGCCTTTCTGCTTTAGGTGTAAAAATGCCGCTTCCACCAACGCATAGTTATCGGTGGCAACATAAGGCACTTTCGGGTAAAAATCAGGGTTTTGATAAGAACCACCCACACCGACAATCGGCACATCAATGCCTTTTAGCAGCTCAACGGTTTCAGGATCGTCAAAATCGGCAATAATGCCATCAATAGAAAGGCTTTCAATGGTATTTTTATGATAGACAAAATCATCTTCAACAAAAATATCCCAAGAGCATTGAGAAGCCTGAATAAACTGCCCAATCCCTCGCATTACGCCACGATCGTAAATTTTATTTGCATTAAAAAGCAGGGCGATTTTGTGATACTGCTCGGTCATTGTTCCCTCCCACATCTCCTTTAAGTAGCACTATAAAATAAAATGATTTTTCGATCAAAGCAGATGAAAAGAAATTGACAAGCGAAGTTTTTAAACTTAATTTAATATATATTTTTTGTATATATTAAGGAGAAGCTATGGCGGTTGCAAAACTTTTTTGGAGCGGAAATTCCCAAGCATTGCGCTTGCCTAAATCTTTTCGCTTTAATGCTGATAAAGTACGCATTGAAAAAGTGGGCAATAAGATGATTATTGAGCCAATTGTGGAAGATTGGGAATGGCTTGATTTATTAGATACAGCCGATCCCACAATGGAAGAAGCTATCTTAGAAGCTCGCCAATCTGAAAATACACAAGAACGAGATTGGAGCTGCTTTGAATGACATTTTTATTAGATACCAACGCAGTCATTGCGATTTTAAACGGTAACAACCAATTTATTACCACAATGAAGCAATATAAACCAAGCGATTTTGCTGTTTCTTCTATTGTGATGTTTGAGCTATTTTATGGAGCTTATAAAAGCCAAAATATAGAGAAAAACTTGGCAAAAATTGCGTTATTACCCTTTGAAGTATTAGTCTTTAATGAACAAGATGCTCAACAAGCGGGTGAAATTCGGGCAAAACTTGCAAAACAAGGTACGCCTATTGGCACTTATGATGTGCAAATTGCAGGACAAGCCATCGCACAAAATCTCACATTAATTACCCATAATGTGAAAGAATTTCAACGTGTACCAAATTTGCGTTACGAAGATTGGCAGAGGTAAAAATCGGGCTAGATACTTAATTATCTAGCCCGATTTTAAAATTTACCACAAATGATGCACACTTGGGCGGATTAAGTGGTTGTAAATCTCTTCTACTTTTTGCATTTCAGCTTCAGTTAATGGTGGGAAGTTATCCACCGCTGCGTTAGTAATTACTTGTAAAACTTTACTTGCTCCCGGAATTACTGTGCTGACGGCTTCATTCATCAATACCCAACGTAGGGCGTGAGGAATTAAATCTTCCGTGCCGAATAGAGTTTTCAGTTCCTCCACTGCTTGTAAGCCGAGCTGATAATCCACACCCGAAAAGGTTTCGCCTTTATCGAAGGCTTCGCCTTGACGGTTAAATGTGCGGTGGTCATCTTTGCCAAATTGGGTGTTGGCGTTGTATCTACCTGTAAGTAAGCCGCTTGCAAGTGGCACTCGGGCGATAATACCCACATCTTTTTGTTGAGCCGTTGGGAAGAGTTGCTCCAATGGTTTGAGGCGGAACATATTGAAGATAACTTCCATTGCCGCAATGTCATACTCCATTGCCAGCAAGCCTTCTTCTACAGTTTCGATACTCACACCGTAGTCAATGAGTTTTCCGCTGGCTTTGAGCTGTTCTAATTTAGCAAAAATCTCATCATTACGATAAACCGACGTTGGCGGACAATGAAGCAAAATCATATCCAGCTTTTCTGTGCCAAGACGGCTTAAGCTGGCATCAACAAATTTTTCGATTGCCTGTGGCGTGTACATTTCAGCGGTATGCGGATTTAACGCACGCCCACACTTGGTAACCACATAGAAAAAGTCTGGGTATTTTTTCAAGATTTCGCCAATCGCTTTCTCGCTTTGCCCGTTGTTATACACATCGGCGGTATCAATAAAATTGATGCCTTACTCATAAGCGGTTTCTAAAATTGCCATCGCCTCTTGATGATTGAACGGATCGCCCCATTTCGTTCCAAGTTGCCAAGTGCCTAACCCAATTTCTGACACCATTTTGTTGGTTTTACCAAATCTGCGTTGTTTCATCGCTGCCTCCCAAGATGTAAGCTATTCACTTCATTAACATAATCGCAAGCGGTCAGATTTGCAGAAAAATTTACAAATTCGACCGCTTGTAACTTCAATACTTAGGCTTTTTTCTTGCTGATGGTATCTACCCAAACCGCAAGGAGTAGAATTGCACCTTTTACGATATATTGCCAGAAAGTTGGAACATCAAGCATACTCATTCCGTTATCGAGTAAAGCGATGATAAATGCCCCGATAACCACACCGTAAATTGTACCGATACCACCTGCTAAACTTGCTCCACCAATTACACAGGCAGCGATTGCATCAAGTTCCGCATTTTGTCCTGCTGATGGAGCACCTGCCCCAAGTCGGGAGCTTAAAATTAAGCCAGCGATCGCGACTAATAATCCGTTTAGAGCAAAAATAGAAAGTTTGACTTTTTCAACTGCAATCCCTGAAAGACGTGCTGCGTCAATGTTGCCACCAATCGCATAAACGTGGCGACCAAAGGCAGTTTTGCGGGCTAAGAATGTGCCTGCAATGGCTAATACAACTAACACTAATACTGGGAATGGCACACCACGATAGTCATTGAGTAAGTAAATCGCCCCTAACACAGTGATTGCGACAATGCCGTATTTGATGGTGTCTTTCGGCATAGACGGCACGGTTAAATTGAGTTTTTGTCTTGCTTTGCGTTGATAACTTCCCCACGCAATAAAGCAAAGAATACCGATTGTGCCTAACATCATACCTACAATATCAGGCAAGTAGCCTTGACCGATAGTCGTCATCTCTTGGCTGATAGGCGAAACGGTTGTGCCGTTTGTAATCCCCACTAAAATACCACGAAATGCTAACATACCTGCAAGGGTTACAATAAAGGACGGCACTTTTTGATAAGCGACCCACCAACCATTCCAAGCACCAATCATCAAACCTAACACAACAGTAACTAGAATAGTTACAGGCAACGGCCAGCCCCACCACACATTACTGATTGCAGCAAATCCGCCAAGTAAACCCATTAGTGAGCCAACAGAGAGGTCAATTTCTGCCGAGATAATCACAAATACCATACCAATGGCGAGAATACCTGTAATGGAAGTTTGGCGTAGTAGGTTAGAAATGTTTCTGGCACTTAAATAAGCACCATCAGTTGCAATAGAGAAAAAGCTCATAATTACGATGATTGCAATCAGCATAATATAAACTTGTAAATTAATGGATTTTAACTTGTTCATAGATTACTCCTTGAGTGCCGCTTCCATCACTTTTTCTTGGGTTAAATTCTGGTTGATGAGATATGCTTTAATTTTTCCTTCGTGCATAACTAATACACGGTCGCTAATCCCTAATACTTCTGGCAATTCGGACGAGATCACAATAATCGCCATTCCTTCTTGGGCTAATTGATTGATGAGTTTATAAATTTCATATTTTGCCCCCACATCAATGCCTCGTGTCGGCTCATCTAAAATTAAGATTTTTGGGTTGAGTAGCAAACATTTTGCCAAAATCGCTTTTTGCTGATTACCACCACTTAACCGCCCAATCGCTAATTCAGGCGAAGATGTTTTTACTTTTAGCTTCGCAATAGACTGGTTGATAATGGTTTCTTCAAGCGGCTCATTAATCACTTTCTTGCCAAAACAAAATTGTGGCAATGAAGAAAGAGTAATGTTTTTACCTACACCCATAATCGGAATAATGCCGTGTTTTTTACGATCTTCCGGCACCATCACAATATGGTTTTCAATCGCTTGTGCACAATTTTTGATTTTAATCGGTTGCTTATGCAGAAAAATATCACCTTGATATTTGCCTTGGTAAGAGCCAAAAATACATTGTGCCATCTCGGTTCGCCCTGAACCGACCAAACCGGCAATACCTAAAATTTCACCTTGGCATAGCACAAAATTAGCATTATCAACCCGTTTGATATGTGTATTGGTTAGATGCCAAGCAGTTAAGTTTTCAACTCGAAGAACTTCTTCGCCAATATTATGTGGCTCGTGTGGGTAGAGCGAGGTAATTTCACGCCCAACCATCATCGTAATAATATCGTCTTCACTCATTCCCTCTGCACTGCGAGTACCGATATGTTCGCCGTCTCGAATGACACAGATTTTGTCGGAAATGGCTTTCACTTCATTCAATTTGTGTGAAATATAAACACAAGTAATATTGTGAGCTTGTAAATCTTTAATTAAACTCAGCAGAATCTCGGTTTCTTTTTCGGTTAACGAGGCGGTAGGCTCGTCTAAAATCAACAACCGTACCTGTTTATTCAATGCTTTGGCAATTTCAACCAACTGTTGTTGCCCTAAGCCTAGCTCTCCAACTTTGGTATTTGGGTCAATATCCAACTGCACTTGTTCAAGTAAGGTTTTGCAACGCAGATACATTTCATTGTCATCTGTAATGCCTGATTTGGTAATTTCATTCCCTAAAAACATATTCTCCAAAATCGACATATTTTTCACTAAGGTCAATTCTTGGTGAATGATGGAAATACCTTTTTCTTCGGTATCTTTAATATTTTTGGCAATTAGTTTTTCGCCGGAAAAATAGATTTCCCCTTCATACTCACCGGCAGGATAAATGCCACACAATACTTTCATTAAGGTTGATTTGCCTGAACCATTTTCACCACATAAAGAAAGTATTTCGCCGGTTTCAAGGGAAATTGAAATATTATTTAATGCCACAACCTCACCGAAGTTTTTAGTGATGTTCTTCATTTCTAATAATTTCGCCATACTTAGTTAGCCCCTTATTTTCAAAAATGGCGAGGAAGCCTCGCCATCTAGAAAAATTAAAGTGATTTATTTATATACTGCATCTTTGGTATGGAAGCCGTCTTTAATTACTGTGTCATCAACATTTTCTTTAGTCACAACAACCGGCTCTAATAAATATGCCGGTACTTCTTTCATACCGTTATTTAATTGAGCATTCGTTTCTACTTTCTCATCTTTACCTAATGCAACAGCAATTTCGGCAGCTTTGTCGGCTAAATTGGTAATTGGTTTATACACTGTCATCGTTTGCGTACCGGCAATAATACGTTTAATTGCGGCTAAATCTGCATCTTGTCCGGAAATTGCAACCTTGCCGGATAACCCTTGAGCACTTAACGCTTGAATTGCACCGCCTGCGGTTGCATCGTTTGAAGCTACAACTGCATCAATATTATTTTTATTAGCAGTCAGTGCATTTTCCATAATCTGTAATGCTTTTTCAGCAAGCCAAGAATCTACCCATTGATCGCCTACCACTTTAATTTTTCCACTGTCAATTAACGGTTGTAGCACCTTCATTTGACCTTTACGGAACAGCTTCGCGTTATTATCTACAGGTGAACCACCCATTAGGAAATAATTCCCCTCCGGCTTTTTCTCAATAATACTTTTAGCCTGCAGTTCACCTACTTTTTCATTATCGAATGAAACATAGAAATCAATATCTGCATTGTTAATTAAGCGGTCATAAGCAAGTACTTTAACGCCATCTTTTTTTGCCTCAGCAATCACATTGGATAACACTTCACCGTTAAACGGAATAATCACTAACACATCAATATCTTTGTTTAACATATTCTCAATTTGAGAAATTTGAGCGGTTGCATCGCCATTTGCGGATTGAACGAAGACTTTTGCCCCTAAGCTTTCCGCTTTATTCACAAAAATGTCTCGGTCTTTTTGCCAACGCTCTAAGCGTAAATCATCAATTGACATACCGATTTTTAGATCTTTAGCAACAGAAGCATTGCTGAATGCCATTAAAGTCGCCGCAGCAACGGCTAATAATTTAGACTTAAGTTTCATAGTTCACCTCATTGGTTATGAAAATGTGTGAGCATCTGTTTCGCCCGTAAGCAGTCTGGGCTGATTTCAAATGAAGTTCAATTATCATATTTATTAATATCATTATGATTTTTCACTTTTGTGATCTACGCCACATTAACCAATAATCTAAATCAAAAAACGAAATATCGTAATTGAAGGTTTTGCGTAATTTTCCGATGATGTCGCCGAAAGATTATTTTCCAATTCAGAGGAGCATTATTATGTCTAACTATTTTGACAAAATCTCGAAAGTCCAATTTGAAGGAGCAAACTCAACCAATCCGTTTGCATTCAAACATTACAACCCAAATGAAGTAATTTTAGGAAAAACAATGGCAGAACATCTGCGTTTAGCGGTTTGCTATTGGCACACATTCTGCTGGACAGGTAATGATATGTTTGGTGTGGGTTCACTTGACAGAAGCTGGCAAAAAACAGGCGATTTATTGCAAGGTGCGAAGCAAAAAGCGGAAATTGCCTTTGAATTTTTCCAAAAATTAGGCATTCCTTACTACTGTTTCCACGATGTGGATATTGCCCCAGAAGGCAATAACTTCAAAGAATATCAACACAATTTCAACACTATTGTGGATATTTTAGAGCAAAAACAAGCTGAAACAGGCGTGAAATTATTATGGGGTACGGCGAACTGCTTTACCAATCCTCGCTATATGTCGGGTGCTTCAACCAATCCGAATCCGGAAGTCTTTGCATGGGCGGCAGCACAAGTCTTTACCGCAATGAACGCAACCAAACGCTTAGGCGGCGAAAATTATGTATTATGGGGCGGACGTGAAGGTTATGAAACCCTACTCAACACTGACTTAAAACGTGAGCGTGAACAAATCGGTCGCTTTATGCAGTTAGTGGTGGAACATAAACACAAAATCGGTTTTAACGGCACTTTATTAATTGAGCCAAAACCACAAGAACCAACCAAACATCAATATGACTACGATGTTGCCACCGTTTACGGTTTCTTAAAACAGTTTGGTCTAGAAAAAGAGATCAAAGTAAACATTGAAGCCAACCACGCCACCCTTGCAGGACACACTTTCCAACACGAAATCGCCACTGCAACAGCGTTAGATATTTTCGGCTCAATTGATGCAAACCGTGGCGATCCACAATTAGGCTGGGATACCGACCAATTCCCGAACAGCGTGGAAGAAAACACCCTTGTGATGTATGAAATCTTAAAAGCAGGCGGTTTCACTACAGGTGGCTTCAACTTTGATGCAAAAATCCGCCGCCAAAGTACCGACCCTTATGATCTATTCCACGCACACATTGGATCGATTGATGTGTTAGCCCTTTCACTCAAACGTGCAGCGAAAATGATTGAAGATCAAGCATTACAAAAAGTGGTGGATAATCGCTACGCAGGCTGGGATAAAGATTTAGGTCAGCAAATTCTAAACGGCAAAGCAAGTTTAGAAGATTTGGCGAAAATCGTGGAAAACCAAGCGTTAGATCCGAAACCTGTTTCAGGTCAGCAAGAATACTTGGAAAACTTGGTAAATAGCTATATTTATCGTTAATCTACAAGCGGTTGTTTTTTATCAATTTTTTGCAAAGTTAAGCTCGATCTGATCCCCCTCTTTAGCAAAGAGGGGTGATAGATCTCCAAAACTTAAAATTGCAAATGTTCCGAATAAAATGACCGCTTGTATTCAATAACAAAGGAATATTTATGTACATTGGAATCGATCTCGGCACATCGGGTGTGAAAGTCGTGTTACTCGATGAAAATCAACACATTATTGCCATTACCCAAAAATCACTCCCGATTTCTCGCCCGAAGCCATTGTGGTCTGAACAAAATCCGCAAGATTGGTGGAATGCCACCAATGAAGCAATGCTTGAATTAGCTCATCAACAAGATTTAAGCGGTGTAAAAGCCATTGGCTTAACAGGGCAAATGCACGGAGCAACCTTGTTAAACAATGCGGACAATGTGCTTTCCCCTGCCATTTTATGGAACGATGGTCGCAGTTTTGCGGAATGTGAAGAGTTAGAACAACTTGTGCCAAACAGCCGTGAAATTACAGGTAATCTGATGATGCCGGGCTTTACCGCTCCGAAATTGCGTTGGGTTGATAAGCACCAGCCAGACATTGCCGAAAAAGTCAGCAAAGTATTGTTGCCAAAAGATTATCTCCGCTTAGTAATGAGTGGTGAATACGCCTCCGATATGTCTGATGCCTCTGGCACAATGTGGCTTGATGTAGGTAAACGAGATTGGAACAAATCGCTACTGAACGCTTGCGGATTAGATATTGAAAATATGCCTAAATTATTTGAAGGTAATCAAATCACAAGCTATTTACGCCCAACCCTTGCCGAGCAATGGAAAATGAAATCCGTGCCGATTGTAGCAGGCGGTGGCGATAATGCCGCTGGGGCAATCGGTATTGGCTTATACCAAACAGGGCAAGCAATGCTCTCGCTCGGCACATCAGGCGTTTATTTTGTCGTGAGCGATAAATTCCACGCAAATCCGCAAAAGGCAGTGCATAGTTTCTGCCACGCTTTACCCGATAGATGGCATTTGATGTCGGTGATTTTAAGTGCGGCTTCTTCGGTGGATTGGGCAGTAAAATCGCTAGGTGTTAAAGATGTGCCAACCTTGTTCCAACAAGTTGAGGAGAATCAAACTGCCTCTGATGCAATTTTCTTACCTTATTTATCAGGCGAGCGCACACCACATAATGACCCATACGCCAAAGGCGTATTCTGGGGCTTAAGCCATAACGACAACCAAGCCACAATGGCAAAAGCGGTGATTGAGGGCGTAAGTTTCGCCTTAGCTGAAGGTATTGATGTGTTACACGAAACAGGCGTAAAAGCGGAAAACATAGCCCTCATCGGTGGTGGGGCAAAAAGTGCCTACTGGCGACAACTGCTTGCCGATATTAGCGGCAAAACCTTTGAATACCGCACAGGTGGCGATGTTGGCCCGGCATTAGGGGCTGCGAAACTGGCTCAAATTGCGTTAAATCCAAATCAGGATATCGCCACGTTCTGCCAGCCGTTGCCGTTAGAACAGGTTTATCAACCAAACCCTGTACGCTATGCCGAATATCAAGAAAAACGCCAGAAATTTGCTGAAATTTATCAGCGGTTGAAAGGGTTATAATTTATCTTTCTAATCATCACAAGCGGTCATTTTTTGCTAGAAATTTGCAAATTTTTAGCAAAAAATGACCGCTTGTATCACGCCTTTGAAAACAAATTAATTACCAACACACCAGCTAAAATCAACGTAATGCCAATCAAACCTGCCAAGTCGATTTTCTGTCCAAATGCAAAATAAGCCACAATGGCGGTAAGCACAATGCCTACGCCAGACCAAACCGCATACACAATACCGACAGGGAGCGTGCGGAAAATAATCGAGAGAAAGTAAAATGATAAACCATACAGAGCGAGTGAGCTGATGGTTGGTACGGCTTTGGTAAATCCGTTACTTAATTTTAATAAGTTGGTGGCGGCAATTTCCAAACAAATTGAAATCGCTAATAAAATCCAAACGTTCATTGAGTTCCTTGTAAGTGGTATTTGTAGCTATTACTACATTTTTTGCTACAATCACTTTAATCAAATTAGGAGGAAAAAATGGCACAGGTTTATATTGTACACGGTTATACGGCAAATGCCGATAAACATTGGTTTCCTTGGCTAGAGCAAGAGCTTGAAAAATGTGGCGTAAGTTGCGAGCGGCTGAATATGCCAAATTCGGAAAATCCATCATTAGACGGCTGGTTAAATCATCTTGCACAAAATGTGGAACTTACTGATCAAACCATTTTTGTGGGGCATAGTTTAGGCTGTATCGCTATTTTGAATTTTTTAGCGAAAAATTTCGCCAAAATTAAAGGAGCGGTGTTTGTGTCAGGCTTCTATCAACCTGTCGAGAATTTACCCGAACTTTCTGCCTTTACAAATTATTATGCGATTTTGCCGAGCGTATCGCATTTTCCAAGCTATGTGGTCAGCACGTTAGACGATAAAGTGGTAAACCATAAATATAGCGATGCTCTCGCTCAACATTTGCAAGCGGACTACATTCGCCTTAATCAAGGCGGGCATTTCTTAGATAGAGAAGGGGTAACGGAATTGCCTGTGGTGTTGGAGTTGGTGAAGAAATTGGTTTAGTCAAAATCTGTTTAATGGTAATCTGTATAGAATTGTTGGGACGAATGTGATTCGCCCCTACGTTTTGTAATTACAGCTTAATAAACCCATCATAAATATGGGTTGCATCGCCAGTCATATAAAGTGGGTGTCCGATGCCTTGCCATTCAATAATCAGCGAACCGCCGGGTAAATCAACCTGTACTTTATTATCGAGCAGACCTTGCATAATCCCCACCGCTACTGTGCCACACGCACCACTGCCGCAGGCTTGGGTTTCCCCTGCTCCACGCTCATACACACGCAGTTTAACGTGATTGCGATCAACCACTTGCATAAAGCTAATGTTCGCTCGTTCAGGGAAACGCTCGTGGCTTTCAAGCAGAGGCCCGAGTTCATTCACAGGAGCGTTTTTTACATCATCAACTTGTAACACACAGTGCGGATTACCCATTGAAACCACACCGCATAATACGGTTTGTAAATCAGTTCTCAGAATGTAATTTTTCTCAAACTTATTCGCTGTAAATGGGATTTGTACAGGTTCCCAAATTGGCTCTCCCATATTCACTCGCACTTTGCCGTCCTCTTGCAAACTTAACACCATTTTTCCTTTGGCGGTACTAACGTGAATATCTTTTTTATTAGTAAGCCCTTTGAGCGTAACAAAGCGAGCAAAACATCTCGCTCCATTGCCACATTGTGAAACCTCACTGCCGTCTGCATTAAAAATGCGGTAGTGGAAATCTAAGTCAGGATCGTAAGGCGGCTCAACCAATAAAAGTTGGTCAAAACCAATACCACGATGACGGTCAGAAAGTGTGCGAATCATCTCCTTCGTTAAATAAACATTTTGAGTTACACCGTCTACTACCATAAAATCGTTGCCCAATCCGTGCATTTTTGAGAATTGCATATTTTTTCCTAATTATCGAACCATTTATTGATTTAGATTATAGAGATTAAAAATAGTTATTGATATAGTAAATCTCAATGAATTTGAGGAATTTAATTTCTTCAAAAATGTATTTTTACAATCTTACTAGGAGCAAAATTATGTCTGCTATGTTTTTTATCCAATTTGCCATAGTGTTACTATGTATCTTGGTCGGTGCCCGTGTTGGTGGTATCGGTTTAGGGGTATTTGGTGGTTTAGGTTTAGCTATTTTGTCATTTGGCTTTGGCTTAAAACCGGCAGGATTACCTATTGATGTAATGTTTATGATTATGGCTGTCGTTGCAGCTGCCGCCGCAATGCAAGCCGCTGGTGGTTTGGATTATATGATCAAAATCGCAACTCGCATTTTGCGTAAAAATCCAAAACACATTACCTTTATTGCACCACTTGTAACTTGGACATTTACCGTGCTGGCAGGTACAGGGCACGTTGCGTATTCTGTATTGCCTGTAATTGCAGAGGTAAGCCGTCATAACGGTATTCGCCCTGAGCGTCCGCTCTCAATGGCGGTAATTGCTTCACAATTTGCTATTGTAGCAAGCCCGATTGCCGCAGCGGTGGTTGCGGTAGTTGCATTCCTTGAGCCACAAGGCATTCATTTAGGCGATGTATTAAGTGTAACCATTCCTTCAACATTATTAGGTTTAGGTTTAGCTTGCGTATTCGTAAACAAAATGGGCAAAGAGTTAAAAGATGACCCGAATTACCAACGTTTATTACAAGATCCTGAATATGTGAAAGCCAATAATGCGGTTACCAATCCAACTGAATTACCGTTAAAACCAACTGCAAAATTATCCGTTGGCTTATTCCTATTCGGTGCATTGTTAGTAGTATTAATGGGTGCAATGCCGGCACTTCGCCCTGTGTTTGATGGTAAACCAATGGGTATGGCTCACACCATTGAAATCGTAATGTTAAGCGTAGGTGCATTAATTATTTTACTTTGCAAACCAGATAGCAATGAAATTACCAAAGGCTCAGTTTTCCACGCTGGTATGCGTGCAGTAATTGCAATCTTCGGTATTGCGTGGTTAGGTGATACACTAATGCAAGGTCATATGGATGAAGTGAAATCAATGGTATCAGGCTTAGTTGAAACTGCACCTTGGGCGTTCGCTTTCGCATTATTCGTGCTTTCTATATTGGTAAACAGTCAAGGTGCAACCGTTGCTACACTATTCCCTGTGGCGATTGCTATCGGTATCCCAGCACCTGTTCTAATCGGGGTGTTTGTGGCGGTAAACGGTTACTTCTTCATTCCAAACTACGGTCCGATTATTGCTTCAATCGACTTTGATACAACAGGCACAACTCGCATTGGTAAATATATTTTCAACCATAGCTTTATGTTGCCAGGTTTACTCAGTATGATTTTCAGCATTGGATTTGGTTTATTACTCTCAAATATCCTGCTTTAAGTTCAATAAAGCCTCCCAAATGGGAGGTTTTTATTTGCAAAATTTCTAAGAAAAATAACCGCTTGTAATGTAGCGAACAATGAGAATACCTAGCAATGTAAGTAAAATTCCGCCGACTAAATGTAAACTTAGCACTATCCCAAATTGCGATAATTTACCTGCCAGCAATTTTTCGCTCAGCTCAAGCGAAAAGCTCGAAAAGGTGGTGAAACTACCAAGAAAGCCTGTGATAAAAAGCAATCTTTGGCTATCGTCTAAATTAAAGCCCATCGCAATGCCAATCAGAAAGCAACCTATCCAATTCGCTAATAATGTGCCTAATGCAAACTGATTCAGTAATGGATTAAGCCACACCCCTAATTGCCAGCGAGACAATGCCCCAAGTACTGCACCAAGTGAAAGTATAAAAACCGAGTACATATTTTGTCCTAAAAAATAGTTTATAAAATTATACCTAGAAATAGTTGATTTAAAAAAATAATGTGATGGATTTCACAAATTTAACATTTCCTATTTGCTTAAAAAATGGCGTTTTGGCAATATCAGCTCGAAAATATTTTCATTTTCAAACATTTTTCATTGGTTTTCAATCATTTCTTCTTAAGGGGAACGTTATGGACAGAACCTTACGCAATGCTTGTATCGGTGAATTTATCGGTACAGCTTTCATTCTTTTCTTTGGTGCAGGCTGTGTAGCTGCGGCACAAGTGGCTGGAGCTAGTTTTGGTTTATGGGAAATTGCGATTGTTTGGGGGCTTGGTGTTTCAATGGCAATTTATATTTCTGCCGGTATTTCTGGCGCACACTTGAACCCCGCTGTAACGATTGCTCTTGCTACATTTTACGGTTTTGAAAAACACAAAATTTTACCTTACATCATCGCTCAAGTAGCAGGGGCTTTCTGCTCAGTTGCACTTATCTACTTTATGTATAGCGATCTCTTTATTGCAACCGAAGCCGCTCAAAGTCTGGTTCGAGGAGAAACAGTTGGTCTTGCAGGCGTATTCTCAACTTATCCAAATCCAAGTATCACGTTAGTTACTGCCTTTATTGTTGAATTTGTGATTACAGCCGTGTTGATGTCCACCATTTTAGCCATTGGTGATGATAAAAACGGCTTGCCGAATAAAGCCTTAGCGGCATTACTCGTCGGTTTATTGATTGCGGTAATTGGTGGGGCAACAGGCCCATTAACCGGCTTTGCGATGAACCCTGCCCGTGATTTCGGCCCGAAACTCTTTGCTTTCCTTGCCGGTTGGGGTGAAGTTGCACTCACAGGTGGTAAAGAAATCCCTTATTTCATTATTCCAATTGTTGCTCCAATCTGCGGTGCGTTATTCGGTGCTTGGGGCTATAAAAATCTTATTCATAAAAATCTTCCAGCAAATAATCAGGAGTAATCTATGGACAAACAATACATCATCGCCCTTGATCAAGGTACAACCAGCTCCCGTGCGGTATTATTAGATAAAAATGCCAATGTTGTTGAAGTGGCACAACGTGAATTTACCCAGATTTATCCACAAGCAGGTTGGGTAGAACATAATCCGATGGAGATTTGGTCTAGCCAAAGCTCTACTTTAAATGAAGTGGTGGCAAAAGCAGGCATTAGCCCTGATAGCATTGCTGCAATAGGGATTACCAACCAGCGTGAAACCACGATTGTGTGGGAAAAGGAAAGCGGTAAACCTGTTTATAATGCGATTGTGTGGCAATGTCGTCGCACATCGGATATTACCGATAAATTAAAAGCGGACGGACACGAGGAATATATCCGTAAAACCACAGGTTTGGTGGTTGATCCCTACTTCTCTGGCACAAAAGTAAAATGGATTTTAGATAACGTGGAAGGTGCAAGAGAAAAAGCGGAACGTGGTGAGTTATTATTCGGTACCGTCGATACTTGGCTTGTGTGGAAATTAACACAAGGGCGTGTGCATATTACCGATTATACCAACGCTTCTCGTACAATGTTATTTAACATTCACACCAAACAATGGGACGACAAAATGTTGGAATTGCTCAACATTCCACGCTCAATGCTACCTGAAGTGAAAAACTCCTCCGAAATTTACGGCAAAACCAATATCGGCGGACAAGGCGGTGTGCGTATTCCAATTGCAGGTATCGCAGGCGACCAGCAAGCGGCTCTTTACGGCCATTTATGCGTGAAAGAGGGACAAGCGAAAAATACCTACGGCACGGGCTGTTTTATGCTAATGCACACAGGGAACACCGCTATTCAGTCCGAAAACGGCTTATTAACCACCATTGCTTGTAACGCAAAAGGCGAACCTGAATATGCGTTAGAAGGCTCTGTCTTTATTGCAGGGGCTTCAATTCAATGGTTGCGTGATGAGCTGAAAATTGTTCACGACAGTTTCGATAGCGAATATTTTGCAACGAAAGAAGATAGCTCAAATGGTGTTTACGTTGTGCCAGCATTCACTGGCTTAGGAGCACCATATTGGGATCCGTATGCACGAGGTGCAATCTTCGGCTTAACTCGTGGCTCAAACCGAAATCATATTGTGCGTGCAACCTTAGAATCTATCGCTTACCAAACCCGTGATGTGTTAGAAGCAATGCAGTCTGATTCAAAAGCAAAACTTCAAGCATTGCGTGTTGATGGTGGTGCAACAGCGAATAACTTCTTAATGCAATTCCAAGCCGATATTTTAGATACCAAAGTTGAACGCCCGAAAGTCAAAGAAGTAACAGCGTTAGGTGCGGCTTATCTTGCAGGTATTGCAGTTGGCTTCTGGAAAGATTTGGAAGAGCTGAAAGACAAAGCCGAAGTTGAAAAAACCTTCACACCAGATGGCGATCAAGAAAAACGAGCGAAACGCTATAAAGGCTGGAAAAAAGCGGTTCGCCGTTCATTAGAATGGGCGAAAGAAGACGCTGAAGAGTAATTTCTAGCTGATACAGGAAGGGAGTATAGGCAACTATACTCCCTTTTAAGATCTTTTAGTTATATCAAATAGTGATTTTGATTTGTTCTGAATTAGCCTTTTATTTATGATGGACTACATCAATAAACAACCTGATAAGGAATATTTATGTCTCAATTTCAAATTCATACTATTGAATCTGCCCCTGAAGCTGCACAAGAAGCCTTAAAAGCGGTACAACAAGCAAATGGTTTTATCCCAAATCTTATCGGTGTATTAGCCAATGCTCCAACAGCATTAGAAACTTACCGCACAGTAGGTGGCATTAACGGTCGCAACAGCTTAACTGCCGAAGAGCGTGAAGTAGTGCAAATTACAGCTGCAGTAGTAAATGGCTGTGGCTTCTGCGTGGCTGGTCATACTAAAATCGCCTTAAAAGCATTAAAAATGCCTGAAGAAGTGGTAAATGCTTTGCGTGCTACTGCTCGCATTGATTCTGATGATAAATTAGACACACTGGCTCGTTTCACCCTTGCAGTAATGCTACAAAAAGCCAAATTAAGCGAAGCACAATTAAACGAATTTTTTGCCACAGGTTACAACCAACAAAATGCGATTGATGTGATTTTAGGCGTGAGCCTCGCAACCTTATGTAACTATGTGAACAACATTGCCGAAACGCCAATCAACCCTGAATTGCAGCCTTTTGCGTAATCGAAAATAATAAAAGTTAGGGCGCTTAATGCGTCCTTTTTTATATTTACAAGCGGTTATTTTTATTCAATTTTTTGCAAATAAAAAAGAGGCAATAGTTGCCTCTCTATTTCTTAACAATTTGCCAGCACCGTTCTTAACTGCACCGCACTTGGGGTAACAATAGGTAAGAATGCGGCTTCTTTCCAACGCCGGCTGAAGCCTGATGTATCACTTTTGAGATAACCACGCCCACCGCTGGCTTGGAGTTCTAACAGAATAGTTTGTGCGACTACATCGACAATATCAATTCTAACCTGAAATAGTTCTTTCGGATTGCGAATAAAATAACCTTCCTCATTTAAACCGCTGAATAAACGGTTTTTGATGTCATTTAACGCATTAACTTGGTTTTGCCATTCAGACGTTAAAATGGGACGGAATGGGAGTGATTTTTCCGTTTCGGCTAAGCTATGTTCAACTAATCCAAACGGCATACCAAATTGAAAACCTAAGAATGCCGGGCGGGTTGCCGCTAAAAACTCTGGGGCATTATCGGCAAGGATCCATTCATCTTGTAACTCCACATCTTCAAACACAAGGGCGGTGGTATTTGTGCCTTGTAACGAGATAAATTCCAGCTCTTTAGTGCGGGTTAAGCCTTCGGCAGTTGAGGGAACGGCAATCACCAGCGGTTTGCGTTCATCTTGGAAGCCGGCAACAAAACTGGCAACAAAGCGGTCTGAACGTAAATTTGTTACCCAAGGCAGGCGGCCATTTAAATAGCGTTTACCGTTTTCTTCACGAATATTCACATTCAACTCTTCAATGCCGGAGAGAAATTTCATTGCATTCGATAAACCTGTTCCTGCGGTTAAATTGCCATTTAGCAGATCCGCCAAATAGCTTTGGCGGGGAATAGGATTTTTTGAGGCGATAATATGCTCGATAAAGGTACGATGCCCCCACGAAACAAAAGCAGCCGCCATTGAATATTTGCCTAATTCCGTAATCGCTTTAATCGCATCAACTATAGTGCCACCAATGCCACCTAATTCAGTCGGCACGCCAATTTTGAATATATTTTCCTCCGCAATCTTACGGATTAATAAATCTGCGTGATCGTTAGACTGATCTAAGCTCTCAGCGTGTGCTTGCAACCACTCAACAAAAGATGCGGAAAGAACAGACATTATATTATTGTTTAACTGAGGCTATCTTAAAGTGCTTTTTTATTGCGATGAAATAAAAGAAAGGAAAGTGATATGCTTTTTTGGAATAAGCAAAAGGTTATATTTTATGAAATTGTTAATTTTCTCCCTAATTGCTTTTTA
This sequence comes from Mannheimia kashgarensis, assembly GCF_041807705.1. Classification (NCBI taxonomy): domain Bacteria; kingdom Pseudomonadati; phylum Pseudomonadota; class Gammaproteobacteria; order Pasteurellales; family Pasteurellaceae; genus Mannheimia; species Mannheimia kashgarensis. The sequence continues at coordinate 14,854 of NZ_JBGTYY010000006.1, read as the reverse complement.
ATAAAACGGCCGCTTGTAAATAGGTGCAAACAACCGTACCTACAACGGGCTTTCCACATTCAGCTGTTCATCAATTTCAGTTACCGCCAAAATAAGGCTGGAACGCACCATTTTTTCTAACCGCATTTGCTGCATTTGGAACAGCATTGAATCTTTATCGCCCTTTGTAGCCTTTACATTCAGCAATTCATTAATCGGCAAAAAATCCACGTGGTTTAAATCTTTGGCAAATTGTACCACCGCAGGGTGAGAGAAAGGGAAATCATCGTCCTCATCGCTTAAATGGGATTTTACCTCAAGAAAAAGCGAAATATCTTCAAACACTTTCGGCGAAATTACCCCTAAACCGAGTAAAACTTTTAAGCGAACAGAGAGATCGGCTAGTGGACCTTGATGTTCAAACAAGGAATCCACCACCGATTTTAATGCAAAATCCGTTTTGCGAAACACACGCTCAATCAGCTGTTCCACCCCATTGGCAAACAGTTGATTTACGGTAGTGAAAAAGCCTCGTAACGTGGCTTCCTCACTGAGTTGGTCTATGTAGTCCACGATGTTTGCCAGATTTACTGATACAGTTCAACAATCTTCTCAATCACCGCTTGGTTGGTTAAACCAGTGTATTTCTCAACTGCAGCAGCTACACCGTGATTTGCAATAAATTGGCTCAATTCGACCGCTTGTGGGTCTTCTTCATTACGATATTGCAACGCCATTACCACACCATTAACTAAATGAGTGTGCGGTAATCCATACTCCAATGTGCCTGAAAGCGGCTTGATTAAACGATCATTCGGGCTGAGCTTGCGAATTGGCTCACGGCCAACACGGTTTACATCATCGTTTAAATACGGGTTGGCAAAGCGTTTGAGGATTTTCTCGATATAAGCGGCGTGAGCTTGTTCGTCAAAGCCATAACGTTGAATTAACACAGCACCGCTTTCTTCCATTGTCGCTTTTACGGCTGATTTTATTTCGTCAATCGCAATCGCTTCTTTAATCCACTGCACGCCTGCTTGTTTGCCTAAGTAGGCACAGATTAAATGACCGGTGTTCAGGGTGAATAGTTTGCGTTCCACAAACGCCATCAAGTTATCGGTTAATTCCATTCCTTTGATGTCAGGAATTGAGCCTTTGAACTGGGTTTTATCCACAATCCATTCACTAAATTCTTCAACCGTTACTTCAAGCGGATCGTTCTCGTTTAGCTCTGCAGGTGGCACAATTCTATCTACAGCAGAGTCCACAAAGCCGACCGTTTTTTCAATTTCAGCTTGTTGCTCGGCAGTCAGGTTTTCAAAAATTTTGCCTTTAAAGAAGGTTGTGCCACGCACCATATTTTCACAGGCGATGATATTTAACGGCTGAGTATTGCCACTTTCGACACGAGCCACTAAGGCTTTAGCGAATAACGGGGCGATAAAGCCTAGCACATTCGGTCCAACGGCAGTCGTGATAAGGTCGGTGGTTTTCACCTGCTCGATCACCGCATTTTCGTCTTTTGAGTTGATGGCGGCGATATTTTTCACAATCTCAACACGGCTAGCATCGCCGACAATTTTCACGCCATATTGTTTGTTTTGGTTGATTTGGTCAATTTGAGTTTGGTTAATGTCGGCAAAAGTCACGAACACGCCACTATCTGCCAATAATTTGCCGATAAAACCACGTCCGATATTGCCTGCACCGAAATGGAGTGCGTTCATAATTACTTTCCTTTATAGAAAATCGTAGGGGCGGGTCCTGTGCCCGCCCGTTTGTTTAATGAAAATTCAGGGCGGGCACAGGACCCGCCCCTACAAATAAGGAGACTATTTGCTCAACAACGCCAACACTTNAAAATCGTAGGGGCGGGTCCTGTGCCCGCCCGTTTGTTTAATGAAAATTCAGGGCGGGCACAGGACCCGCCCCTACAAATAAGGAGACTATTTGCTCAACAACGCCAACACTTCTTCCACATTGGTGGTTTGTGTTAAGGTCTTCATCGCCTCTTCATCATCCAGTGCATTGGTAATCGCACTTAAAATCTGAATGTGGTCGTTGCCTTTGGCTGCAATACCTACGACTAATTTCGCTACGCCGTCTTCTTCATCGGTGAAACGAACGCCGTTCGGATATTGGCAGACTACGATACCGGTTTTCAGCACGCTGTCTTTCGCATCACTTGTGCCGTGCGGAACCGCCAAGCCTTCGCCTAAGTAAGTGGAAACTAACTCTTCACGGGCGAACATTGCATCAACATAGCTTGGTTGTACAAAGCCAGCTTTCACTAATTGTTCACCCGCAAAACGGATAGCTTCTTCTTTGCTATTTGCTGTTAAACCTAAGAACACTTGCGAAGCCTGTAATTTTAAGCCTTCTTCTTGTGCTTCTTCAACTACAACCGAATTTGCAACATTTTGTGCATTTTGAACCGCTTGCGGAGCAACGTCATTTCCTAATTTTGCTACTAAGCTGTCATAGAATGCGCTGTCTAAGAAGTTCGTTAATGATAAGTGCTGAGCCGTTGCCACACGCTGTTGAGCACGAGGCGTTAAGTCTTTGTGGGTAATCACTAACTGTGCATCTTGTGGTAAATCGTTAATCGCTAAGTTTTGCACTTCAATATTTAAACCTGCCGATTGGACTTTTTTACGCAGCATACTTGCACCCATCGCACTTGAACCCATACCTGCATCACAAGCAACATAGATTTTATTGATGTTACCATTCACTGCAGCCGTTGCCACACCTTTGCTCTCTGCTTTCATTGCTTGAGTTTGAGCTTGGGCATCTTCTAATGAAGCATCGGTTTTTTGTGTTTTAAGTAATACTGAAGCAATCGCAAAGGTTACCGCACAAGAAACCACGACAGAAGCAATTACCGCAAAATGTGCACCCGGTGCTGTCATCGCAAGAATGGCGAAGATAGAACCCGGAGAAGCCGGTGCAATTAAGCCACCACCTAATAGCGAGTTAGTTAAAACACCTGCCGCACCACCTGCGATAACAGCCAAAATTAAACGTGGGCTCATTAACACATACGGGAAGTAGATTTCGTGAATACCACCTAAGAAGTGAATGATTGACGCACTACCTGCGGTTTGTTTTGCGGTGCCACGACCAAAGAACATATAGGCAAGCAAGATACCAAAGCCCGGGCCCGGGTTTGCTTCAATCAAGAATAAGATAGATTTGCCCACTTCTTGTGCTTGTGCTGTACCAAGTGGCGTGAATACACCGTGGTTGATGGCGTTGTTTAAGAACAGAATTTTCGCCGGCTCAACAATAATTGAAGTTAATGGCAGAAGACCTGCTTCAACTAATGCTCCCACGCCTGCACCTAATGCCGCAGAAATTTGGGTGACGATACCGCCGATGAAGGCAAATGAAAGCATTGCCAAAATCATACCGATGATCCCGACCGAGAAGTTGTTTACCAACATCTCAAAACCGCTTTTTACTTTGCCGTCAATCGCTTTATCGAACGTTTTGATCGCCCAGCCACCAAGAGGGCCGACAATCATCGCACCTAAGAACATCGGGATTTCAGAACCCACGATGATACCCATTGTGGTAATTGCCCCCACAACTGCACCACGCTCGCCACCGACTAATTTACCACCGCTGTAACCGATTAACAGTGGCAGCAAGTAAGTAATCATCGGGCCGACCAGCTTGGCAAAAGTCTCGTTCGGCAACCAACCGGTTGGAATAAACAGAGCCGTAATAAAGCCCCACGCAATGAAGGCACCAATATTCGGCATCACCATATTTGATAAGAAACGCCCAAAACCTTGGACTTTCACTTTTAAATTAGACATAAGAACCTCGAAAAGGAGAGAAAATAAGGGTTGAATAAAATCCTGTGCAAAATAGCACCATTTTAAAAAGTTACAAAAATGTTTCTCTCAGAAATGTGAACTAGATCACATTAATTTTTTTTGGCGTTATTTTAAAATGTGATCTATATCACATTTTAAAGAGTAATATAAAAAATTGCCTAAAATTAAGTTGGTTTTCATTGTGGTAACATAGTTGCAATTGTTAACGAATTTCTCTCTTTTTGATCTTCTCAGCTTTTTTATTTCCCTAAAGCGGTGTAATCTATCTCTAACTATTTTGGAGGATATGACTATGCAATCGCTTCTTGCTTTTGTGCTTGATTTTCTACAGCAGCCGCTCTTTTGGGTAATGGCGTTATTGGTGTTTGCTATTTGGCAATTTATTCAAAACAAGCTGCGTATGGACGTTGTCGCCCTAATCGTGATGCTCTTTTTTAGCTTAACGGGTATTTTATCGGTAAAAGAAGTGCTGGCAGGGTTAAGCGATCCAAACGTGGTACTGATTGCTCTGCTTTTTATTGTGGGCGAAGGTTTAGTGCGGACAGGGGTAGCAAATCAAGTCAGTGATTGGCTAATGCGTGTATCAGGAGCGAGTGAAACCAAAGTCTTAGTGCTATTAATGCTTTCGATTACAGGGCTTGGCTCTTTTATGAGTTCCACCGGCATTGTGGCGATTTTTATTCCTGTGGTATTAGCCATTTGCTCCGGAATGGGCATTTCCCCCCGCCGTTTAATGATGCCATTGAGCGTTGCAGGCTTGATCAGCGGTATGATGACCTTAATTGCCACACCTCCAAACCTTGTAGCTCATTCCGAATTAGTAAAAGCAGGTTTTGAAGGCTTTAATTTCTTTAGCTTTACGCCGATTGGTTTGATTATTCTTGTGATGGGAATCGGTTATATGCTAGTTGCTCGCCGTTGGCTAGATAATAGCGAGCAAAATACTTCCCAAATTTCGCCCCAAAAGTTTTCAATGACACACTTAATAGAAGAATATCAGCTACAGGGCAGAGCAAAAATGCTTTTGGTTGAGCCTGATTCTATCTGCGTGGGTAAAACTATTGGTCAGCTTAACTTGCGGGTTGAACACGGTTTAAATATTGTTGCAATTCAGCGTAATAAACATTTCAGAAAAATTACCGTAAGTGCTTCCGTAAATGAGGTGTTTCAAGCAAAAGATATTTTATTGTTGGATACGGCTTTAGATAATGAATTTTACCAACAACGCTGTGAAGAACTTGGACTTCGCCCGATTACCTTAAAAGGTGAATATTTTTCTTCTCATTCTAAATCAGTGGGAATGGCGGAAATCTCGGTAATGCCTGAGGCGGAGTGTATTGGTAAAACGATTAAAGAGCTAAAATTCCGCTCAAAATATCATTTAAGTATCGTGGGGCTAAAGCGAGGCGATGAGATTATTCAACAAGATTTGATTGATACTCCATTAAAATTTGGGGATATTCTGCTCGTGATGGGCGTTTGGCAGCAAATTCGCCAAATGGATAACGATAACCGAGATTTCTTCCTGTTACGTTCGCCAGAAGAAAGCAAAAAAGCACCGCCTGCGTTAAGCCAAGCACCTCACGCTCTCTTTTCTGTATTCACAATGGTGGTGCTGATGATTACAGGCATTGTGCCGAATGTAATGGCGGCATTGATTGCTTGTTTGATGTTAGGAAAATTCCGCTGTGTGGATATGAAGAGCGCCTATGATTCCATTCATATGCCAAGCATTATTTTAATTGTCGGTATGATGCCGTTTTCTATCGCCCTACAAAAAACAGGCGGGGTGGATTTAACTGTTCGCCTTTTACTTGATGTGATGCAAGGCTTAGACGTGCATTTTGTCTTGATCGTATTATTTGTATTTACGGCAATTCTAAGTGCTTTTATTTCTAACACCGCTACAGCAATTTTGGTGATGCCTATTGCGATTGCTATCGCCAACCAATTAGGCTACTCAGCCGCACCATTTGCGATGATTGTGGCAGTTTCTGCCTCAGCCGCCTTTATAACCCCTGTTTCCTCGCCAGTAAACACAATGGTGCTTGCCCCAGCAGGCTATAAATTTGTGGATTTCGTCAAAGTCGGCGTGCCATTTACGGTATTAGTAATGCTAGTTTCGGTGTTTGTGATTCCGATGCTTTTCCCTCTATAAATTACAAGGGTTATTAAGTTCATTGAGATACAAGCGGCTATTTTTTAGTAAAAATTTACAAAAAAATAGCCGCTTGTTTATCTCCTTAAAAGTGTGATCTACCTCTCAAATTTACAAAATTTTTTATAACCTATTGATTATTAATGATTTTTATCTTTTTGCTTTCATTGACTTTGAAGTGTCTTAGGAGTACCTTATGAAACGTAATTTTACTATTTGAAATTTTAAATCTTAAATCTTGAGGTATTCAAAATGACTATTCGAGTTTCCTATGATGACTTAAAAGCCCAATTTAAACGTGTATTACTTGCTCGCAATGTGCGTGAAGAGATCGCAGAAGAGTGTGCAACGGTGTTTGCAGATACAACCCAAGCAGGTGCTTATTCACACGGGGTAAACCGCTTCCCTCGCTTTATTCAACAATTAGAGAATGGCGACATTGTGCCAGAAGCCGTGCCAACCAAAGTGCTTTCATTAGGGGCGATTGAACAGTGGGACGCTCATCAGGCCATCGGTAACTTAACGGCGAAAAAAATGATGGATAGAGCAATGGAGCTAGCTTCCCAAAACGGTATCGGTGTGGTGGCTCTGCGTAATGCAAACCACTGGATGCGTGGCGGTTCTTACGGCTGGCAAGCGGCGGAGAAAGGCTATATCGGTATCTGCTGGACAAACGCCTTAGCGGTTATGCCACCTTGGGGGGCGAAAGAGTGCCGTATCGGGACGAACCCGTTAATTATTGCCGTGCCAACTAACCCAATCACAATGGTGGATATGTCTTGCTCAATGTACTCTTACGGTATGTTGGAAGTTCACCGCTTAGCTGGTCGCCAAACCTTTGTTGATGCGGGTTTTGATGATGACGGCAACCCAACTCGTGATCCAGCAACTGTGGAGAAAAACCGCCGCTTAATGCCAATGGGCTTCTGGAAAGGTTCAGGTTTATCTATCGTGTTAGATATGATTGCAACCCTGCTTTCTAACGGTGAATCAACCGCAGCAGTAACCGAAGATAAAGATGATGAATACTGTGTATCGCAAGTTTATATTGCGATTGAAGTGGATCGCTTAATTGATGGCAAAACTAAAGACGAAAAACTGAACCGTATCATTGATTATGTGAAAACCGCGGAGCGTGCAGACCCAGATGTGGCGGTGCGTTTACCGGGACACGAGTTCACACAAATTCTTGCCGACAATAAAGCTAACGGCATTCCTGTGGACGACACAGTTTGGGCGAAATTGCAGGCGTTATAGGTATTGTTGATAGCGCCAGCGTCCACGTTGGTGCTAAGAATTTGGCACAAGCGAAGACGCTTGCGCCATCATTTTAAAACAATACAAGCGGTTAAATTTCCCCAAATTTTTGCAAAAACGGAGCAAAAAATGTTTTTCGGTCATATTTCAAATTACAACCCTAAGCAGTATCCAAAAGCCATTCAGTTTGCTTTGGAGTATTTAAAAAATACCGATTTTGATGCGATGGAAGCAGGTGTGTACGAGCTAAAAGAGCGTGATATTTATGTTCAAGTGCTTGATCTTGATACCAAAGAGAAATCTGCGTTTCAGCCGGAAGTTCACGAAAATTATTTAGATGTGCAGTATTTGCATAAAGGTGTGGAGTTGATGGCAGCATCTATTGATACCGGCAATAACCCTGTGGCGGTGGAATATAACCCTGAACGAGATATTAAATTCTACTCAGCGGTGCAAAACGAAAACGAGTTCCGCTGTGAAGCAGGAAATTTTGCCGTATTCTTCCCCGAAGATACCCACCGTACGGCGATTTTTGCAGGCGAAGCGAAAATCCGCAAAGTGGTAGTAAAAATTAAAATGAGTGAAATTTGAGGTAGTGTATGAAAGCCTTTGCTCAATTAGTTGGAAAAGCCTTAGAGGCATTAGTGGTCATTATTTTATCCGCAATGTCGATTTTGGTTTTCCTCAATGTGGTGTTGCGTTACGGTTTTAACAGCAGTATTAATGTAACCGAAGAAGTTTCTCGTTATATGTTTGTTTGGCTGGCGTTCTTAGGAGCGGTGTTGGCGTTTAGCGAAAACCAACATGTTAGAGTCACAATGCTGACAGACAAATTATCGCCCGTTGGCAGAAGCATTTTAAGTGTATTCACAGATTTGGCGATGTTGTTCTGCTGCTACTTAATTGTAGATGGCAGCTGGATTCAATTTAATCTTAACCTCAATAACCTTGCCCCAATTTCAGGCTTACCGCAAGGCATTACTTTCCTTGCCAGCACGGTGGCAGGCGTATTGATCGGTATCTTAATTATTGCACGCATTATTGCAACCATTGGTGTAATTGCGAAAGGAGAAAGTAAATGACAGTTGTAATCTTTCTTTCCGTATTACTAGGCTCGATTTTATTAGGCATTCCTGTTGCATTCGCCCTGTTGGTGTGTGGTGTAGCGTTAATGTTCCACTTAGATCTGTTTGATGCTCAAATTTTGGCTCAACAAATTGTCAGCGGTGCAGACAGTTTCTCGCTAATGGCAATTCCGTTCTTCATTCTTGCAGGTGAAATAATGAATGAGGGTGGATTATCTAAACGCATTATCGACTTACCGATGAAATTAGTCGGTCATAAACGAGGCGGTTTAGGTTTTGTGGCGATTCTTGCGGCAATGATTATGGCAAGCCTTTCAGGTTCAGCGGTGGCAGATACCGCAGCAGTTGCCGCAATGTTATTGCCAATGATGAAAACCACAGGCTATCCGATTGATAAATCCGCAGGTTTGATTGGTACAGCAGGGATTATTGCCCCAATTATTCCACCGAGCATTCCATTTATCGTGTTTGGTGTGGCAAGTGGTGTATCGATTACCAAGCTCTTCTTAGCAGGGATTTTCCCGGGCATTATGATGGGTATTTGTTTAGCAGCACTTTGGTGGTGGCAGGCAAAACGCTTAGATTTAATGACCTTCTCAAAAGCAACCAAAGAAGAACTTTGTATTTCATTTAAAAACAGTATTTGGGCGTTGTTATTGCCTGTAATCATTATCGGCGGATTCCGCTCTGGTATGTTTACCCCAACCGAAGCAGGTGCGGTGGCAACAGCTTATGCGTTAATTGTTTCACTCTTTGTTTATCGTGAAATGAAATTCAAAGATTTATACAAAGTGGTATTAGCAGCCGCCAAAACCACCGCAGTAGTAATGTTCTTAGTGGCAGCCGCAAATGTAACAGGCTGGTTAATTACGGTGGCAGAGTTACCAATGATGCTGACCGAGCTGTTAGAGCCGTTAATTGAAAGCCCAACCACCCTGTTATTGGTGATTATACTTGCGGTATTTATTATCGGTATGGTGATGGACTTAACCCCAACCGTATTGATCTTAACGCCGGTATTGATGCCGTTAGTGGAAGAAGCCAGTATCGACCCGGTTTACTTCGGTGTGTTGTTCATCTTAAATACGTCAATCGGCTTAATTACCCCACCGGTGGGCAACGTGTTAAACGTGATCACAGGCGTGTCAAAATTACCGTTTGACCAAGCCGCTAAGGGTGTATTCCCTTACTTGATGATGATGATTTTCTTGTTACTCTTATTTGTATTCTTCCCGTCACTGATTTTAGTGCCGTTGGAATGGATGCAGTAATTAAATTTAACCTTGCAAGTGGTTAAAAATGGCAAAAAAGTTGCAAAGCTGACCGCTTGCACCTCACTATTTGTTTATCACAGGAGAACCCTATGAAACTTTTTAACTTAAAAACTTTGGCAGCGTTAGTAGCAGGTGTGGCGGTAATGAGCTCATCAGCAATGGCGGAAGTCTCATTACGTTTCGGTTATGAAGCTCCACGCTCCGACAGCCAACATATCGCAGCGAAAAAATTTGATGATCTCCTTAAAGAAAAAACCAAAGGCGAAATCAAATTAAAATTATTCCCGGACAGCACCTTAGGTAACGCACAAACGATGATCAGCAGTGTGCGTGGCGGTACCATTGATATCGAAATGTCAGGTTCGCCAAACTTCACCGGTTTAGAGCCAAAATTAAACGTGATCGATATTCCGTTTATCTTCAAAGATCGTGAGCACGTTTACAAAGTGTTAGACGGTGAAATCGGTCAAGGTTTATTAAAAGATTTAGAAGCACAAGGCTTAAAAGGCTTGGCATTCTGGGACGTTGGTTTCCGTGCATTCTCTAACTCTAAACACGCTGTAAACAAACCTGAAGATATCAAAGGGTTAAAAGTGCGTACCAACCAAAACCCAATGTACATTCAAGCGTTTAACTTATTAGGCGGTAACCCGGTGCCAATGCCATTATCTGAGCTTTACACTGCATTAGAAACCAAAGCGGTTGATGCTCAAGAACACCCAATCGGTATTTTCTGGTCAGCAAAATTATTTGAAGTACAAAAACACCTAAGTTTAACCAATCACGGCTACACTCCGTTAATCGTGGTAATGAACAAAGCGAAATTCGATGGCTTAAGCCCGGAACTTCAAACTGCATTAGTTGAAGCTGCGAGAGAAGCGGGTCAATTCCAACGTGATCTCAATGTGAAAAACGAAAAAGAGATCATCGAAAAATTACGCAAAAAAGGCATTGAAGTGATCGAACAAGTGGATAACGCACCGTTTAAAGCGGCGATTGAAGCCGAAGTGCGTAAAGCATTCATCGAAAAACACGGCGATGAATTATTGAAAAAAGTGGATGCGTTAGCGAACTAATTTGACTTAATTTAATAAGTCTAAAACTCCCTCCTAACGGGGGGAGTTGTTGTATAGACTCTACATTTTGTAGGAGAAAAACAATGAAACTTTTCAATCTCAAAACTCTTGCAGCCCTTGTTGCAGGATTATCTATTTTCTCAACCGCACAAGCTGAAACTTCTTTCCGCTTTGCTTATGAAGCCCCTCGTTCCGACACACAACACATTGCAGCAAAGAAATTTAACGATTTGCTCCAAGAAAAATCGAAAAAAGAGCTGAAATTAACGCTTTTCCCAGATAGCACACTAGGCAATGCACAAACCGCAATCAGCGGAGTGCGTGGCGGAACTATTGATATTGCGATGTCTAGCTCGTCCAACTTCACAGGCTTAGTGCCACAGCTAAATGTGATTGATATTCCGTTCATCTTTAAAGATCGTGAACACGCTTATAAGGCGTTAGACGGCGAAATCGGGCAAGACTTATTGAAATCCCTTGAAGCACAAGGCTTAAAAGGCTTAGCGTTTTGGGAAGTGGGTTTCCGTGCTTTCTCTAACTCTAAACACCCAATTAACAAACCGGAAGACATCAAAGGGTTAAAAATCCGCACCAACCAAAACCCGATGTATATTCAAGCCTTCTCTATTTTAGGAGCGAACCCTGTACCAATGCCGCTTTCTGAGCTTTACACCGCATTAGAAACCAAAGCGGTAGATGCTCAAGAACACCCGATCGGCATTTTCTGGTCTGCAAAATTATATGAAGTACAAAAATATTTCAGCTTCACTAATCACGGCTACACACCACTGATTGTTGCCATTAACAAAGCGAAATTTGAGGCACTCCCTGCTGAACAACAAACTGCGTTAATTGAAGCCGCACAAGAAGCAGGAAAATATCAACGCCAACTTAACCTTGAAAATGAGGAGAAAATTATCGACTCACTCAAGAAAGAAGGCATTGAATTTGTGGATAACCTAGATACTACGCCATTTAAAGAAGCAGTATCGGCAGAAACACGCAAAGCGTTTATCGAGAAAAACGGCGATGAGCTGGTGAAAGCGATTGATGAATTAGCGAAGTAATATGCAAACCGTAGGGACGCACTGCGTGCGTCCGTTTTAATATGACAAGCGGTTTCTTTTTCAATATATTTTACATATAAAGGACACACTCAGTGCGTCCCTACAGCAATGGAATAATTTTATGCAATACACTCTCGGCATTGATTGCGGCGGTACTTTTATCAAAGCCGCACTTTTTGACAACCACGGCAATATTCAAGCACTTCATCGAGAAAGTGTCTCGGTAATTAGTGACACAGCAGGTTATGCGGAAAGAGATATGTCACAGTTGTGGGCAGTCTGTGCGGAAGTGGTGCGTTTAACAGTTGAAAAAAGTGGCGTAAATCCAACAAATATTAAATGTGTTGGTATTTCCGCTCAAGGCAAAGGCGCATTTTTCTTAGATAAACAAAATCAGCCGTTAGGGCGAGCAATTTTATCTTCAGACCAACGTTCGCTGGAAATTGTCAAACAGTGGCAAGCAGAAGGTATTCCGCAAAAACTTTACCCGATTACTCGTCAAACGCTTTGGACAGGTCACCCTGTTTCGATTTTGAAATGGTTACAGCAAAATGAGCCTGAGCGTTATGCACAAATCGGAGCGGTGTTGATGTCGCACGATTATCTACGTTTTTGCTTAACTGGAGAGCTGTATTGTGAAGAAACGAATATCTCCGAAAGCAATCTCTACAATATGGCGAAGGGAGAGTACGATCAAGATTTAGCGGATTTGCTCGATATGCCTGATGTATTGGAAAAGTTACCGCCTGTGATTGAGCCTAATAAAGTAGCAGGTTATGTTACTGAGGATGCGGCAAAACTAACCGGTTTAGCTGTAGGTACGCCTGTTGTTGGCGGCTTGTTTGATGTGGTTTCAACCGCTCGCTGTGCAGGTTTAGATGATGAAACCAAACTCAATGTCGTGTTAGGCACTTGGTCGGTGGTAAGTGGCATTACGGATTATCTTGATCCGAACCAAGAACTCCCCTTTGTTTACGGGCGTTATGCGGAGGCAGGTAAATTTATTGTCCACGAAGCAAGCCCGACTTCGGCAGGTAATTTAGAGTGGTTTGTGAAGCAGTGGAGTAATTTAAGCTACCAAGAGATCAACGAAGGTATTGCGGCATTGCCACCAGCTCAAAGTTCGGTACTGTTTGTGCCGTTCCTCTATGGTTCAAATGCAGGTTTAGGAATGCAGGCGAGCTTCTACGGAATGCAGTCTTACCACACCCAAATGCACTTGCTACAGGCGATTTATGAAGGGGTGTTGTTTAGCTTAATGACACACTTAAACCGTATGTTTATTCGCTTCCCACAAACGAATGTGTTACGAGTGACAGGCGGACCTGTGAAATCGAAAGTCTGGATGCAAATGTTGGCAGATCTAACAGGAATGAGGCTAGAAGTACCACAAGTGGAAGAAACAGGCTGCTTAGGTGCTGCATTAATGGCAATGCAAGGTGTTGGGGTAGATATTAGCCAAGTACAAGCCCTCAACGCAGAAATGCAAGTATTCGAGCCAAATGCAGAAAACTATGCAGCATATCAGGCAAAATATCAGCGTTATCAAAAGCTGACAGAGGCTCTGAAGACAATGATTTAACAGCATTAACTGATTTTACAAGCGGTCATATCTGGTAAAAAATTTGCAAAATATCATTCACAATCCTTGCAAAGATTGTTCACAGCTTCGTTGTCACTGGCAAGACCAATGCATAAAAAGCAATGCTTTTTGTGATTACTTGTTGTTTATTTAATTTCCAAATTAAATTAAATAAAGTTGAAAAATAAAGATTGACATATGTGTATAGGGTCTGTATTTTATTAAGTGAAGCATAAATGAATTATGTTTTATGTCATATTCACTAAATATAAGGAGAGTAATTATGGCTAAGAGCTTAGATGCAAAACGTGAAGAATTAACGAATGAAATTCGTGAAATTTTAAAAAATGCAGAAGAATTATTTAACGAAACATCAGATTCATCTACAGAAGAATATAAAAAACTAAAACACAGATTATCTGAACAGTTTGATGATGTAAAATACCGTTTTGCTAATTTAAAAGATGATACTATTGATAGTGCTAAACAAGTTGCAAAACAAACAGATACCCTAGTACACGATAACCCATATAAAGCAATTACTGTAGCTGGTGTGGTTGGATTATTATTAGGTGTTTTAGTTGCTAGAAGATAATAATTTCTTTAAATTAATTAAAATATTTTAATTAGATAATTAAGCCACGCCTATTAGGTGTGGCTTATTGTTTAATACAAGGAATGTGGTATGTTAGATAATATTAAATCTGGATTTAGAAATAGCCTTGTTACTTTATTAGAAATAATACAAGTTCGTGGTGAAATGGCAAGGCTGGAGATTAACGAACAAAAAAATCAATTGGTTTCTGTTTTAGTTTTAGCATTATTAGCCTTTATATTTTTATTATTTTCATTTATGAGCTTATTATTTGCTCTAGATAATTATTTATTACCTGAATATAGAGTGGTTGTATTTTTTGCTATTTCAGGAATAAGCTTAATATTAGTATTACTCTTTGTTTGGGGTATTTTAGCTTCATTGAAGAAACAAACGACTTTTATGCAAAGTACCTTAGATGAGCTGAAATTAGATATTGCTGCATTTAAAAATGCATTAACCTTTAAAGATAATTTTAAGGATAATAGTGGGAAGTAATAAATGGAAGATTTAAAACTATCAGAAAAAGAGCTTTTGATTATGAAAGGCAACGCCCTGAGAATGCGTTTTAAAGCGGAAACGAATAAAACCAGAAATGATATTATTCAACCCTTTAAACAAGCGAGAAACACGGGTTTATCACTTATTTCATCTCCCGTTGCAACAACAGCTGTGTTAGAGTTTATGCTGAAAAAATTCTTGAAAACCAAAGGAGTGGGTTATTCTGCATTAGGGTTGCTTGCATTATTTCTATTAAAGCAGAAGCAAAATAGACGATAATCAAGCTAGCTGCAAGCGGTTGAAATTAGTAAATTTTTGGGGCTGTCCTAGATAACTAACCTAAACCCCCTTTAACCAATTGTTTTAAAAGGAATATTTGAGATTTTAAGTCACTGTGATTAAAACGCCATTCGCATTCTTTCAAATATAGCTCAA
>NZ_JBGTYY010000005.1:0-93921 GCF_041807705.1 Mannheimia kashgarensis | reverse complement strand
AGTCAATCAACAAGTGCCCACACAGATTGTCTGATAAATTGTTAAAGAACAAAAAAGAACGACGCACTGAACTTAAAACCTAACCGTTCACAACAGCGCGTCGTTGTGTGGGGTGCATTATAGAGGTTTTTAAAACTGTTGCAACCCCTTTTTTAAAGTTTTTTATCAACTGGATTATTTTTCATCAAAAACATTGATTTAGCTTAAACATTAATCACAGATAGTTGATTAAACCCCCAATGTTGCATAATATTCCGTTTAATCTCGAATGCAGAAGTTTCTGCGGTACAAAACGCTTCATTAACTAATTCATTCTTGTGATTAAATTTTTCCTCTTCTAACAAGCTTAAAACCCGCTTAGCAATCCCTATTCCCGGATCAACAAAGTATTTCACTTTTGGTAACACTTGCTGCAATTCCTGTTTTACCAACGGAAAATGAGTACAACCAAGAATAACGGTATCTAGTGTGGAATGTTCTTGCCAATCCGCTACTACTTTTTGTAAACGAGCCATATCTACTCTGCCCGTTCTCTGTTTTTCTTCTA
Source organism: Mannheimia kashgarensis (assembly GCF_041807705.1). Taxonomy (NCBI): domain Bacteria; kingdom Pseudomonadati; phylum Pseudomonadota; class Gammaproteobacteria; order Pasteurellales; family Pasteurellaceae; genus Mannheimia; species Mannheimia kashgarensis. Next base: position 93,374 of record NZ_JBGTYY010000005.1, on the reverse strand, counting down.
CAATTTCAACCAACTCCGTTGTGCCAATTTTTTCCACAATGCAATCTTGGGCATATTTCTCAATCAATTCATCAACATAAGGACGAGAAACCGTACCTTTCGTGGCTAATAAACCAATCGTTTTGCTTTCAGAAATTGTGGCTGCTGGTTTAATAGCCGGTACAGTGCCTACGATGGGAAATTGAAAATGCTTACGCAATGCAGGAAGCACCACTGTACTAGCGGTATTGCAGGCTACAACCACCATATCAAGCGGTTGTTTTTCTGCAATTTTTTGCACAATTTTGACCGCTCGCTCAATCAATACCTCTTCTGATTTCTCAGAATAAGGAAAAAAGGCATTATCAAAACAATATAAATAGTGAGCTTGAGGTAGCACTTTACGGATTTCATCATAAATCGTTAAGCCACCCATTCCAGAGTCGTATAAAAGGATTGTTGGTTTCATTGTTATTTACTGAATGAATTAGTGTGGAAATGCTACTCCTTTCCCTCGTTATATTCAAGTTATCTCTATTTGACTTGATGATCGAAAATCGCAATAATCATTCTATTATTTAATCAAGGAGAACATTATGCAAAAATTTAACACACAAGAAATCGGTTGGATTGGTTTAGGTCAAATGGGCGAACCAATGGCGAAGCACTTACTTAACAGTGGGGTAAAAGTAGGGGTTTATAACCGCAGCCCAGAGAAAGCGGAGAAAGTAGTTGCAGCAGGTGGGAAATTATATTCTTCTGTTGTTGAGTTAGTGAAAGCTCACGATATTATTTTTTTGATGATTGCAGACTATGCGTCTATTCAGCAGGTGTTAAGTGCTGAGGTTTTAGCAGAGTTAAAAGGCAAATTAGTGGTGAATATGAGCACCATTTCGCCAAGCCAAAACCAAGCGGTTGAAGCTCTGCTTGCACAACACGGTGCGGAATTTGTGGAAGCACCTGTTTCAGGCTCAAGCAAAGTTGCAGAAGCTGGCAAACTATTAGTACTTTTAGCAGGTAAAGAAGAGATTGTTGAGCAAATCAAGCCACTTTTCGCCGCATTTAGCACTACCACTTTCTATTATGGTTCTGTGGGTAAAGCAGGCGGTATTAAATTAATGATTAACTCATTATTAGGGATTTTCGTTCAAGCCTACGGCGAAGCGTTGAATTTTGCCGATCAGTACGGTATTCCGAAAGAGCAAGTGATTGAGATGATTTCAGGCTCATTTATGAATAGCCCTATTTTCCAAGCTAAAGTGCCTATGTACTTAGCGAATGAGTTCCAACCTGCATTTATGATGAAGCATATGACGAAAGATTTTAACTTAGCAAGCGAAGAAATTGCGAAGCTAGGTAAATCTTACCCGTTAATTGAACAAGCAACTAAAACTTACAATCAGGCAAACGATTCAGGCTTGAGCGAAGTAGATATGGCTGCGATTTATCAGTTCTTGGCAAAATAAACTCATTGATAGTGCCAGCATCCTCACTGGTACTTTTTATTAAAATTAGGCACAAGCGTGGACGCTTGCACCATCATTTTTTAACCGACTAGATAAGGGAAATCCGCCAAAAACAACTCCCTAATTTCAAGCGAATAGCCTTTTATTTCATACACGCCATGCCGTGCAAACAAACCGTTCTCTGTTTTTGTCCATTCTAATTTCGTACGAGTCGGATTTTGAGAAAATAGCCATAAGCCAATCGGCTCATCACCTAATACCAATACATTTCGGGCGAAATTTTCTATTGTTGATTTTGGCACAAGGGTTTGGGCGAAAATCCAATTTGTTTCGCCGTCTTTTAATAGCACTTCTCGTAACCAAACATCTTCATTGCAAGTGGTCATTTTTTCTCTATTTTTTGCAATCCACTTTTCTTGTACTACTTCCACATTGAAATGGGTTGCCACATCAAGTAGTTTTTGGGTAAGCGATCCATCGTGCAAAAGCCAATCTTGTTGAGCAAGAGAAAGAGGGGTAGAGTCTGAATGCCATTCCGCCTCTAAGAAATTTCTACGATATTCTGTAAACATAAAGCAAAAAGGTAAATTATCACGGCGACAATTTACCTTTTTTACGCCTAAATTTGAAGATTAACCTTGAATTAATTTTCTTACACCTTCGACCACAACAGAAATTGCTTTGTGTTCGGTTTCGTGGATTGTTGCTTCGTTTGGAATTTCTTGTTGGGTGCGGTTTACAATCACACCAGCTACCATACCCGCACGCAAGCCTAATGCAGAACACATTGTAAAGAGCGTGGCAGATTCCATTTCAAAATTCATTACATTGAGATCTTGCCACTGCTTTAACGAACCTTGGAAATGGCGATAAATTTTGCCTGTGAAAGTATCGTAACGCTCTTGCCCCGGGTAGAAAGTATCAGAAGAAGCTGTAATACCAACGTAAGGTTTAACCCCTGCATCAACCGCTGCAGCGTAAAGTGCGTTCGTACATTCAAAGTTTGCCACTGCAGGATATTCCATAGGCGCAAAATGTTGGCTTGCACCATCTAAACGAACAGCCCCTGTGGTAATTAAAATATCGCCTACGTTGATGTGTTCTTGAATCGCCCCTGTTGTGCCAATGCGTAAGAAGGTGCGAATACCTAGTTGAGCTAACTCTTCCACACAAATTGATACTGAAGGGCCACCGATCCCTGTAGAACAGACAACCACTGCTTCACCATTTAAATACCCTAACCAAGAGGTAAATTCCCGAGTCGAAGCCAAAAATTCAGGGTTATCCATTTTCTTGGCGATACGCTCACTTCTTGCTGGATCTCCCGGTACAATCGCAATTTTTGCCCCTTTTAACATCGCTTTTGTTAAACCTAAATGAAATACTTCAGACATAACTATCTCCTTTTTATTTCTAACATCATTCAAAATTATTCTACCTAGCAAGCGATCGATTTTCGATGTTTTTTTGCAATTAATGTTTCATTTTGTGAAGCAGATCAAAGGAAAACGATTTCGTTTAATTACCTTTCTTTACTTGTTCTTCGATATAAGTTGGATCGAAAAAATCGTTGTCAGATAAATAGAAAACCACATCCTCTTTAACTAACATTGCGATCAACCCATCAATATTATGAACATTTATCGGCGAATAAATCACAGTTAAGTTGTCAAATTTTTGAATAATTTCTGAAGCAGAACGGTAATATTCCTCTCCGTTCACAAAGATATAATGCTTGCAAGGGTAGGTTTGCTGTTTCACAGATTCAATCGCACGTCCCAATTCAGGCAGAGCTGTGGTTAAACTAACTACCGCAACCGTTGGTTGGTTGGTTGGTTGGTTGGTTGGTTGGTTGGTTGGTTGGTATTCATTCTATTTCCTTTTATTTATATTGCAATGTTTATTTGCAAATAATTTATACTTTTTTAACCGCTTATTAAGGCAAAATACCTCTCAAAATCGGATTTTGTAACGAAATTAAGGTTTCTGTTGATTGAATTTCATCAATAGATTGAATTTTGCCCGCCAACACTGAATGTAATTCCTCAATAGTGTGAGTCATTACTTTAATAAAAATCGAGTAATTGCCCGTGGTGTAATATGCTTCAACCACTTCATCAAATTCATTGAGTTTTGCGATCACTTTGTCATAATCTTTTGCAGACTTTAAAATAATGCCGATAAAGCAACATACATCATAGCCTAATTTTCGTTCATCGACTACAATTTTTGTTGATTCAATAATCCCCGCTTGTCGCATTTTTTCCACCCGAACGTGAATGGTTGCCGCACTTACACCGAAACCTTTCGCCATTTCTGCATAAGGAATGCGAGCATCTTTAATTAAACAGCGTAAAATTTGCTGATCGAGTTTATCAATTTCTAATTTTACCTTGCTTTTGTTGTGCATTTTCTCTCCTTAAAAACCGTTTCTTTAAATTTTATCTAAAATAATTTAATTTATTTTAAACCAAATTTAATACATTTGCTTTTTTATTTGATAAATATTGCATTTTTAACAAAATTCTTTAAATTAGCAGCCATTCATACTAACATTCATTAGGAAAGCAAAAAATGAAAAAGTCATTCATCTTACAACAACAAGAAATCAGTTTTGTTAAAAACACCTTTACGCAATATTTAATTGATAAATTAGGCATTGTTGAAGTGCAAGGTCCGATCTTGAGCGAAGTCGGCAACGGTATGCAAGATAACCTTTCGGGTATCGAAAAAGCGGTAAAAGTAAACGTAAAATGTATTCCAAATGCAACTTATGAGGTTGTTCACTCTCTTGCAAAATGGAAACGCCACACACTTGCTCGCTTCGGTTTTAAAGAAGGCGAAGGCTTATTTGTGCATATGGCAGCTCTACGCCCTGATGAAGATTCATTAGACCGCACTCACTCTGTTTACGTGGATCAATGGGACTGGGAGAAAGTAATTCCTGAAGGTCGCCGTAACTTTGAATACTTAAAAGAAACTGTTAATGAAATCTATAAGGCTATCCGTTTAACTGAATTAGCAGTGGAAGCTCGCTTTGATATTCCGTCTGTTTTACCAAAACAAATTACCTTTGTGCATAGTGAAGATTTAGTGCAACGCTATCCAAATATGACGGGCAAAGAGCGTGAAAATGCGATCTGTAAAGAATGCGGAGCAGTGTTCTTAATTGGTATCGGTGGTAAATTATCTGATGGTAAACCTCACGATGGTCGAGCTCCAGACTACGATGACTGGACAACCGAATCAGAACAAGGCTACAAAGGCTTAAACGGCGATATTTTAGTGTGGAACGAAGAATTAGGCACAGCATTCGAGCTTTCATCGATGGGTATTCGTGTTGATGAAAAAGCATTGCGTTTACAAGTGTCACTTACAGGCGATGAAGACCGCTTAAAGATGGATTGGCACCAAGATTTATTAGCGGGCAAATTACCGCTTTCAATCGGTGGTGGTATCGGTCAATCACGCTTAGTGATGTTCTTACTCCGTAAAAAACACATCGGCGAAGTACAATCAAGCGTATGGCCAAAAGAAGTGTTTGAACAGTTTGAGAATATTCTTTAATAACGAAAAGCGAACCTTAGGGTTCGCTTTTAAGTTTCTACAAGCGGTCTGTTTTTGCAAAAAATTTACTATTTTTGACCGCTTGTAAACCTACAATAATTATTGCTTCTCACCAGCTATACCAAAAACTGTGCCACGCTCGCTATCGCCATATTTTTTAGCGGTATTGCCGTTGGTTGCAATTCCACCCTCAAATTGTTTATAAAGATAAGTTTCGCCTGCAATAGATTGAGCATTATCTCCATAAAAACCTAATTCGTACTTGCCTGAAATACCCCCTGCGGCAGAAGCGTTCGCTTTAATCATACCATCAACAATATTACCTTTTTCTAACTGGATTGTTGGAATAGCGGTATTATTAAATTGTGAAAGAGAGCCAGCCCCTGTTTTCTCGGTAAAATTCACTTTGTAGTTTAAAAGACCGATATTATCGGAGTTAAAACCTTTTCCTATATAAGTAGCTTCACCAGCTGATGGAAGATTTTCTGTTTTTGTACCATTAATACTTTGTACTCTAAAACTACTTTGTTTAGGTGAGTCGCTATCCCAAAATGCAGTATTATCACGCCCCTCCACCATTACACTTGGCGTCAGATAAATATAGTGATCGCCCACAAAAATACCATCTAAATTTTCTGCTGACATACTAATAAAGGCGTGCTTGCTTAACCCTTGTGGAAGAGAAGATAATCCTGTGTAATTGACCCAAGAATACTCTCGCCCCTGCTCATTGGTAATTTCTGCGGCTTTACGGACGATTTCTTTAATCACCTTATTTTTATTTTGCAATGCCATTTCTGCCTCAGATTTTGCTTTTCCTGCTACAGCTAATTGTGCTGCCGTTGTATTTTTATCCGCTTGAGCTTTCGCTAAATCTGCTTGGGCTTGTTGTAAATCGCTCTTCGCTTTAACCAGATCGCCATTTGCAGAATTTAGCTGATTTTGCACCGTTTGTTTTTCATTATTCGCAACAGATAACTTGCTTTCTGCAATTTCTTTCGCTTTTTCTGCGTTCGCTAAATTTGCTTTCGCTTGAGCTAATTGTGCTACCGTTGTGTTTTTATCCGCTTGAGCTTTCGCTAAATCTGCTTGGGCTTGTTGTAAATCGCTCTTCGCTTTAACCAGATCGCCATTTGCAGAATTTAGCTGATTTTGCACCGCTTGTTTTTCATTATTCGCAACAGATAACTTGCTTTCTGCAATTTCTTTCGCTTTTTCTACGTTCGCTAAATTTGCTTTCGCTTGAGCTAATTGTGCTGCCGTTGTATTTTTATCCGCTTGAGCTTTCGCTAAATCTGCTTGGGCTTGTTGTAAATCGCTCTTCGCTTTAACCAGATCGCCATTTGCAGAATTTAGCTGATTTTGCACCGCTTGTTTTTCATTATTCGCAACAGATAACTTGCTTTCTGCAATTTCTTTCGCTTTTTCTGCGTTCGCTAAATTTGCTTTCGCTTGAGCTAATTGTGCTGACGTTGTGTTTTTATCCGCTTGAGCTTTGGCTAAATCTGCTTGGGCTTGTTGTACAGTATGAGCTGCTTTTGAAAGCTCGCTTTGCGCTGAACTTAGATCTTGATTTGCTTTTACTAATTCTGATTTAACAGAATCTAGTTCTGCCTGAGCTTGGGTTAGCTCATTTTGCCGTTTTAGATTTGTTTCACCTGATTTCCCACCACCGCTACTACAGGCTGTAAGACTAAGTAAAATAAGACTAGCTAGAGAAAGTTTTTTTACCGACATAGTGTTTTCCTTATTAAATTAACCGTGCAAACGCACACCAAAATTGTACAAAAAAAAAACAATCTGTCGTCAAGTAAGAAATGAATTATTGGAAATAATTTATGATTTTCAACCGCTTGTAAAAATAAAACCCCACTTTCGTGAGGTTTTTCGAGATTAACGTTTATTCGCTAATTTTGTTTTTGTGAGTTCGTAAACACGTAATTTAGCAATTTCTTGTGCTAATTTCGCCGTTAAATAGTCTTCACTATCGGCTTTAGATAAACGTTCTTCTGCTTTGCGTTTTGCTTCAAGAATACGTTGTTCATCTAAGTCTTCACCACGAATTGCGGTATCTGCAAGCACGGTAACAACGGTTGGTTGTACCTCAAGGAAACCACCTGATACGTAGATAAACTCTTCTTTACCATCAGCTAAAGTGAATTTAACCATACCCGGTTTGATAGCAGTTAATAATGGGGTATGCCCTGCATAGATCCCTAATTCGCCATCAATCCCTGAAACACGCACACTTGTTACTGTGCCTTCAAAGATTTTACTTTCCGCACTCACAACTGTGAGTTCAAATTGAGATGTCATACTGTTCTCCTTTGTTTAAGAACAATTACATCTGTTTTGCTCTTTCAACCACTTCGTCAATTGAACCCGCCATATAGAACGCTTGTTCTGGAATATGGTCGTATTCGCCTTCTAAAATGCCTTTAAAGCCACGAATTGTATCTTTTAATGGTACGAATTTACCCGGCACGCCGTTGAATACTTCCGCAACGTGGAATGGTTGTGAAAGGAAACGTTCAATTTTACGGGCTCGAGCTACTAAGCGTTTGTCATCTTCAGATAATTCGTCCATACCTAAGATTGCAATAATATCTTTTAACTCTTTATAACGTTGTAATGTACCTTGTACACCACGAGCAACGTTATAATGCTCTTCGCCAACCACTAATGGGTCTAACTGGCGAGAGGTTGAGTCTAATGGGTCTACCGCTGGGTAGATACCAAGTGATGCGATATTACGACTTAATACTACTGTTGAGTCTAAGTGAGCAAAGGTTGTTGCCGGAGACGGGTCAGTTAAGTCATCCGCAGGAACATATACTGCTTGAACAGAGGTAATAGAACCTGTTTTCGTTGAAGTAATACGTTCTTGTAATACCCCCATCTCTTCTGCAAGAGTTGGTTGGTAACCTACCGCAGACGGCATACGACCTAATAATGCGGATACTTCCGTACCTGCAAGGGTATAACGATAGATGTTATCTACGAAGAATAAGACATCACGACCTTCATCACGGAATTTCTCCGCCATTGTTAAGCCTGTTAATGCCACACGCAGACGGTTGCCCGGTGGTTCGTTCATCTGACCGTAAACAAGTGATACTTTGTCTAATACGTTAGAGTCTTTCATTTCGTGGTAGAAGTCGTTACCCTCACGAGTACGCTCACCTACGCCCGCAAATACAGAGTAACCGCTGTGCTCTATAGCGATGTTACGGATTAACTCCATCATATTTACCGTTTTACCTACGCCCGCACCACCGAATAGACCAACTTTACCACCTTTCGCAAACGGAGCGACTAAGTCGATAACTTTGATACCCGTTTCAAGTAACTCGGTACTATTAGCTTGTTCTTCATAGCTTGGTGCTGCACGGTGAATTGTCCAACGCTCTTCTTCACCGATAGGGCCTGCTTCATCGATTGGCTCACCTAATACGTTCATAATACGACCTAACGTTTTTGTACCTACTGGTACTTCAATCGCTTTATTCGTATTTTCAACTTTTAAGCCACGTTTTAAACCATCAGATGAACCAAGTGCAATACAACGAACCACACCGCCACCTAATTGTTGTTGAACCTCAAGCGTTAAGCCTGTTTCAACTTTTAATGCATCATAAACTTTTGGTACTGCATCTTGCGGAAACTCAACATCGATTACCGCACCGATGATCTGTACAATTTTTCCCGTTGCCATTACCGTTCCTCTATTCATTGTTAAATTGCTGCGGCACCCGCGACAATTTCATTTAATTCATTCGTAATACTTGCTTGACGAGCTTTGTTATACACCAATTGTAACTCATTGATGAGATTACCTGCGTTATCTGTTGCCGCTTTCATCGCAACCATTCGAGCTGCTTGTTCAGAGGCTAGGTTATCAACAACTGCTTGATATACCTGAGATTCTAAATAACGTACAAGTAAGCTATCTAATAACGCTTGCGGACTTGGTTCATAGATATAATCCCAAGAACCTGTTTGCCCTAATGAGTCATTTTCAAGCTCTGGCAATGGAAGTAATTTTTGTATTGTCGGTTTTTGCGACATAGTGTTTACGAAGCGGTTATATACCACATAAACTTCGTCAATCTCGCCATCACGGAAGGCTTTTACCATACCGTTTACAATACCGACTAAATTTTCCATTGCTGGTGTATCACCCAATCCATTAAGATGACCTTTAATCTCTAATCCCATTGGGCTGAAAAAAGAAATACCTTTGTTTCCAACCAAACTTAATTCAGATTTAATACCCTGATCATCTTTTTCTTTTAACTCATTTAACACTGTTTTAAATAAGTTAATATTCAAACCACCACACAATCCACGGTCAGTTGAAACCACTAAATAGCCCACTTTTTTCACTGGACGTGAGATGAGGAATGGGTGTTGATACTCAATGTTACCTTTGGCAATATGGCTAATTACTTTGCGAATGCTATCTGCATAAGGGCGAGAAGCCGACATACGCTCTTGGGTTTTACGCATTTTTGATGCGGCAACCATTTCCATCGCTTTGGTAATTTTTTGTGTATTACGAACACTTGCAATTTTGGTTCTTATCTCTTTAGCACCTGCCATATTTTTTCTCCGCTAAAAAGTTAGATTACCAAGCACTATTCTTTTTGAAACTAGATAAAATCTCGTTCAATTTATCTTTAATTTCATCATTGAAATTGCCAGATTTTGACAGTTCTTGCATAAACTCGCCGTAGTTACTTTGAGCATAAGCCAATAAGTTAGACTCAAATGAACCTACACGCTCAACAGGTACATCATCAAGATAACCATATTCAGCCGCCGCTAGAGATAAACCAAGCTGTGCAACAGACATTGGCTCGAATTGTTTTTGTTTCAACAATTCAGTTACTTTCTGACCGTGAGAAAGCTGTTTGCGTGTTGCTTCATCAAGGTCTGATGCGAACTGTGCGAATGCTGCTAATTCACGGTATTGTGCTAATGCAGTACGAATACCACCCGCTAATTTCTTAACAAGTTTAGTTTGTGCAGAACCACCCACACGAGAAACCGAGATACCCGGGTTTACCGCAGGACGAATACCCGCATTGAATAAGCCTGATTCTAAGAAAATCTGACCATCAGTAATCGAGATTACGTTTGTTGGAACGAACGCAGAAACGTCGCCCGCTTGAGTTTCGATGATCGGTAATGCAGTTAAAGAACCTGTTTGACCTTTTACCGCACCGTTAGTGAAACGCTCTACATAGTCTGCGTTTACACGAGACGCACGCTCTAATAAACGAGAGTGTAGGTAGAATACATCACCCGGGAATGCTTCACGACCCGGTGGACGGCGTAATAACAATGAAATTTGACGGTAAGCAACTGCTTGCTTAGATAAATCATCATAAACGATTAACGCATCTTCACCACGATCACGGAAGTATTCACCCATTGCACACCCCGCATAAGGAGCCAAGTATTGTAATGCGGCTGATTCAGACGCAGATGCTACAACCACGATAGTGTTTTGTAATGCACCGTGCTCTTCTAATTTACGCACTACGTTGGCAATAGTTGATGCTTTTTGACCGATAGCAACATAGATACATTTAATGCCTGAATCACGTTGGTTAATGATCGCATCGATAGCTAATGCAGTTTTACCTGTTTGACGGTCACCGATGATAAGCTCACGCTGACCACGACCGATTGGCACCATTGAGTCCACTGCTTTATAGCCCGTTTGAACAGGTTGATCAACAGATTGACGGTCAATAACACCTGGTGCAATCACTTCGATTGGAGAATAACCATCATTTTGGATTTCACCTTTACCATCAATAGGCTGACCTAATGTATTAACTACACGACCTAATAACCCACGACCAACCGGTACTTCTAAAATACGACCGGTGCATTGTACTTCCATCCCTTCTGCTAAATCAGCATAAGGTCCCATTACAACCGCACCGACAGAATCTCTTTCTAAGTTTAATGCAATCGCATAACGATTGCCTGGTAATGCAATCATTTCACCTTGCATTACATCAGCAAGACCATGGATACGAATAATTCCATCACTTACTGAAACGATTGTCCCTGTGCTTTTTGCTTCAGATACCACATTAAATTGGGCAATTCGTTTTTTAATCAATTCACTAATTTCTGTTGAATTTAGTTGCATTTTTTATTCCTCTTACAAGCTCAACTCTTGACTCAAGCGGTTTAGCTGTCCACGACTACTACCATCAATCACCACATCATCATAACGAATAATAACACCCGCAATTAATGAGTTATCTACTGATGAAGTAATTCGTACTTTTGTTCCGAGTCGCTTTTCCATCGCATTGGCAATTTTTGCTTCTTGTGCATCTGTTAATTTTTCTGCAGAGACAACCTCAATATCTTTAATTGATTCGTGTTCTGCTCTTAATTCTAAAAATGCACTAAATACAGCAGGTAATACAGCTAAACGCTTATTATCAGCCATAACACGAATGAAATTTTGCCCATATTGATCTAATTGTTCGCCACAAATTTTGATAAAAGCATCAGAAATTTGACCGCTTGCAAGTGATGAATTAATAAAATCACCGACTTGCTCTTCACTAGCGACTAATGCAGAAAACTGTAACATTTGCTGCCATTTGTCCAATTGACCTTGTTCTAAAGCAAAATCGAAAGCCGCTTTAGCATAGGGGCGAGCTACTGTGCTTAATTCTGACATCTGCCCCACCTTCTTATAGTTCTGCAACTAGCTTATCAATAATATCGTTGTTCGCTGCAGCATCAACTGAACGACCGACAATTTTCTCCGCACCGGCAACAGCCAATGCAGCCACTTTTTGACGAAGCTCTTCTTGAACACGTTTACGCTCGCTTTCAACTTCCGCATAACCTTGCTCAATAATACGCTGACGCTCAATTTCAGCTTCTGCTTGTACAGACTCTAAAATTTCATTACGACGTTTTGTTGCTAAATCAATAATTTTTTGAGCTTCTTCTTTCGCTTGCAGGATTTCTTGATCCGCAGCAGCTTTAGAATCAGCCTGTTCTTGTTTCGCTTTTTCGGCAGAAGCCAATGCGTTAGCAATATTTGCTTGACGCTCTTCAATCGCTCGAATTAGCGGTGGCCATACATATTTCATACAGAACGCAACAAAGATTGCGAACGCAATAAGCTGACCAATTAGTGTTGCATTTAAATTCACAACGCCTCCTATAAAGTTAGTTAAATTACCCGAAGGTAACGCCTATTATTTATAGGGATTAGCCTAATAAACCGATGAATGGGTTAGCGAAGATGAATAATAACGCGATACCAACTGCGATCATTGAGATAGCATCTAAAAGGCCTGCAACGATAAACATTTTAGTTTGTAAGCTGTTTGCTAATTCCGGTTGGCGGGCAGAAGATTCTAAGAATTTACCACCTAATAATGCGAAACCGATCGCAGTACCAAATGCAGCGAAAGCTAATAAAATTACTGAACCAAAAATTGTTGCCGTAATTACGTTTTCCATAATGTTCTCCATAAGGGTTGAGGAATTTAGCCAAAGGCTAGTTTAGTTAAATATAAAAAGGCGTATGCCTTCCATTTCATTGTTTTACAGAGTAATCACTCTACAAAATTTAAACTTGTAAAAAATTAAGATTTTTTAACCGCTTGTATTAATGATCAGCTTTGTTATAACCAATACTTAAATACACGATTGTGAGCATCATAAAGATGAATGCTTGTAGCGTAATAACCAAAATGTGGAAGATCGCCCAAACAATTTGAAGCGGTACACCCAACATTTGCGGTACTATGCTTTCTGCCATATACATTACAGCAATCAAAATAAAGATTAATTCACCTGCATACATATTACCGAATAAACGGAATGCAAGAGAAATTGGTTTTGCAAGTAATGTAACCACTTCTAATAAGAAGTTTACCGGAATAAACGCCCAGTGATTAAACGGATGTAGCGTATATTCTTTAACAAAACCACCGAAACCTTTCGATTTGATTGTGTAGTAGATAATTAGGCAGAATACACCAATTGATAAACCCAATGTCGCACTAATATCTGCTGTTGGTACTGCACGTAAATAGTCAATACCTAGCAAACTTGCTAATTGAGGTGGATAATCAACCGGGATCAAGTCAATCGCATTCATAATGAATACCCAGCAAAAGATGGTTAATGCTAATGGACCAACTTCGTGGCGAGGACCGTGAAAGTTCTCTTTAACCACACCGTTTACCCATTCAATAATCATCTCAACAAAACATTGCCACTTGCCCGGCACGCCCGTTGTTGCGTTTTTTGCTGCTTTGCGGAAAAAATAAAGGAAAATAGCACCTGCTACCAATGAGAAAAACAAGGTATCTAAATGCACATTCCAAAATCCCTCACCCGTTGTTAAAAACGTCAAATGGTGAGTGATATATTCTGCGGTAGACCCAGCCATAATTTATCCTTTGTAAAATTAAAAAACTATGTTGATTTCCGACTCAAGAACATCGGCAATACAATGTTTAAAAACAGTGCTAAAAAATAACCTACAAAAAATACTAAAAATTGAAGATTTGGAATTAAGGTAAAACTAGCAATCATCAAGACGATAGCAATCGCCCACTTAATCCCCTCGCCCCAATAGAAAGCGGTCATTTTTGTCCGATCTTTTGCAGAATTTCTAAAGAAAACCCAATACACAAAAACACAGTGAGGCACAAAACTAGAGATACCCCCAGCAAGAAAGGAAATAACCATATTCCCTTTACACAAAAAGAGAATAAAAGCTAAAACTAAAATAGCTCCTACTTCAATTCCCAACGCTCTGCGATATTGTGATTTTGCTTTATTGATTACAGCAGACACATTTTACCCTTTTTGAACAAGATTAACTGACAATCAGGCTAAAAAAATAGCCACTGTTAGATCAATGGAAATCCGCTCGAAATTATACTTTACTCATTAGGAGTTGCAACCGAAAACTATTGAAAAAGTGGCATTCATCACATTTTTGTTAAAAAAGGTCGATTTTAGGAAAACCGGTAGTTAAAAATCAGAATAATGAATGACTTAGTAAACATAAGCGAATATAAAAAACCGACGCTTTATTAAAAAAAAGAACAATCACAATGCCCGAAATTTCCAAAAATAAGAAAAATTCCACATTTACGATAAAAAGAGGAGAAAAGGTCTAAAATAAGTAAATAATTTGTAAAAAAAACGGTTAGATATTTGCAAAAAGTAACAAAAATCTAACCGCTTGTATTATGCTTTTTTAAGAACAACTAAATGCCGTTCACCGACTAATTCTGGCACATTCAGCTCAATCACTTTAAGTAGCTCAATCGGCTTTTTAATCTCTGCCACTTCTTGCTCGTCATACACGCCTTTTAACGCATAAAACTTGCCGTTTTCAGCAGGCAGATGATAGCACCAGTCGATCATATCGTTGAGCGAGGCAAAGGCTCGGCTTAATACGCCGTCAAATTGGCTTTCGGTGTACTCTTCAACTCGGCTTTGGATTGGCGTGACATTCGTTACTCCTAACTCACGCAAGGCATTTTTGATAAAAGTGATGCGTTTGCCTAAGCTGTCTAGCAATACAAATTGCTTATCAGGGTTAGCAATCGCCAGAGGAATGCCCGGCAGCCCCGGCCCGGTGCCTACATCAATAAACTTCTCACCCTGTAAATGTTGGCTCACCACAAGGCTGTCTAAAATGTGTTTAACCAACATTTCATCAGGGTTACGGACGGAAGTGAGATTATAAGCTTTATTCCATTTATCTAACAGACGAACAAAACCAACCAACTGGGATTTTTGTTGATCGGTCAAATTTATTTCGGCTTGGGCTAACAAGCGGTCTAATTTTTCTAACATTTTGCAAATTCTTTATTTATCAGCGTTGAAATCAATATGAAGTTCTCTATTTTTCAAATAGTGATGTTTGTCTATCAGCAAATTTTCCAAAAATAGCGTTAAATAGTCTTGCGTTGCAAAAATCCCATTGGCGATATTTTCATAATTCGCCCGAACCAGTGCATTACGGAAATACAGAGAATGTTCGGCAAACATCTTATTATTTACGGCTTTAAAACCCAATTTTCTAAGATATTTAATCAAAAATACCGCAGTAGTGCGAGTATTACCTTCGCCGAAAGGGTGGATTTGCCAAAGATTAGCCGTAAAAATAGCAATATGTTGAATAATCTCATTTTGGCTTAACCCTCGATAACTAAACTGTTTTTCTTGGTTTAAATCGTATTCTAGCGTTGCTTTTAAACTCTCCGCTGTAGCATAAAGAACAGATTCACCATTTATTAATATCCACTCTTTCTTACTGATATTGTAATCCCGTATTTGCCCAGCAAACGGGTAAATATCTTGGAAAAGACGGCGATGAATAGCCATAAATTCCACAGGCGATAAGCTAAAAGTTTGCTCCGAAAGAATTTCGGTAATCCGAGTAGCAACCTTATCCGCCTCTTCCGTTCGACTATCTTCCAAACGTACCACTTGCTGTTGGTAATAACGATTTAAATGATCTTGAACCTCATAAAGCGTTAATTTACCTTCAATATGTTGCTTCGCATTCTCCAATAGATAGCCCGATGGCTTTAATCCATCAACTTCTTGTAAACCAATAGCCGTTTGCCAAATTTTGGCTTTCTCGGTTTTATCGGGTTCTGATTGGCGGAGATATTCGTCAAACATTCTCTTCCTTACAAGCGTTCTAATTTTACTCATTCTTTCTTGCAGATTTTAACCAAAAATCGACCGCTTGTCTTGGCGAGAAAAGTGGTTAAATAAACATCAACATTTCAATTAATATCGAGCAAGAGGGTTTAGCAGTCCTTTATAGGACAGATAGTATACTATCTGTCCTACCCTCTTGATAGAGGGTAGCGAAACACTGGATATAAAACCACTAAAAACTAACCTTAAAACTATACACAGAAATAACACCTTATGAAAAATCGTTTTGAAATTACCGTTGATATTTATCAGAATTACTTTAACAGCCCCGAAAATTACCCCTATATTTTCGACAATATAAAAGCCATTAATCTAAATGAACAAGAAGCGGTAAATGAAATCATCAATAAAATGATTGCTAATAATAGCCCTCAACTATTTAAACCTGACTTCCATATTCTGACACCATTAACCCCTATTGAAACTGACCGACAATGTTTTCTTAATCCAGAAACATTACAGATTGAATTTAAATAACTCCAGAAATAAGGAACCCCAAAATGAACTTCAAAAAATCCCTACTTATCGCTCTACTCTCTGTTGGTATCGCTAATACTGCATTCGCCGAAACCGATAGCGAAAAATTTGATCGGGCCGTTCAAGCCTACAAACAACAAAACTATTCCGCTGCTTTCCCACTCCTTAAACAACTTGCAGAACAAGGATACGCAGTTGCCCAATTCAATCTCGGTTTTATGTATGCAAACGGAGAAGGTGTGACCCAAAGCGATAAACAAGCCGTCTATTGGTTCGAAAAAGCCGCTGAACAGGGAGACGCAAATGCCCAATTCAGTCTCGGTGTGATGTATGACATAGGGCGAGGTGTGACCCAAAGCGATAAACAAGCCGTCTATTGGTTCGAAAAAGCCGCTGAACAGGGAGACAAAGATGCCCAATTAAATCTCGGTGTGATGTATGGAAAAGGGCGAGGTGTGACCCAAAGCGATAAACAAGCCGTCTATTGGTACGAAAAAGCCGCTGAACAGGGAGACAAAGATGCCCAATTAAATCTCGGTGTGATGTATGACACAGGGCGAGGTGTGACCCAAAGCGATAAACAAGCCGTCTATTGGTACGAAAAAGCCGCTGAACAGGGATACGCAAAAGCCCAAGCAATGCTCGGTTTGATGTATAAAGACGGAAAAGGTGTGCGAAAAGATGTTTCCAAGGCTAAGCAGCTATTTGGACAATCTTGTGATAACGGCTTGCAATATGCCTGTACCGCCTATGCAGAGCTTGATAAATTAGGTATTCGTTAATTTTCTATTACATAACGGGCGAATGGTTTCGCCCTTTTAAGGTTTTATTATGTCTACGAATAGCAATACTCCAATATCACACTTTTATCATTCTATGAAAATTTGGTGGGTGATTTTATTTTCCGTCAGTTTAATTGTCTTGTTTATGTTTTCACTTGCCTTTTTAGTCAAACATTACAATTCGGATAAACTCTGGGAAATAAATTCTGCGCTTTTTGCTTTTTTAGGTGTAACGCTCACCGCAGGGGCAGCAATTCCTGCAATCAGTGCGATATTTTCTTATCTCGGGTTTATCGAAAAACATCAACACGCCAACGCACAATTAAATCAGATAAAAGAACAACTCAATGAATATCATATTCAAATTGAAAATTTACCTGATATTCAAACCTTAATATCAGAAAAAGAGAGTGAAAAACGTTTTTTATCCTATTTATACAACCCGATAAACAACCCGTATCAACAATGGATTGAACAAGCAATTTTAAAAGAGCAATCAAGCCATTATTTAACATTATTAGCCAATGCAGTGCGTTCTCTTTATTGGTTTCATATTGAAGCTGATAAATATCAAAATAAACACGATTTTCCAGCATTAGAACACCGCATTGACTTAATTCACCATTATCGTGAATTAGCCATTATCGTTCCGTTTTTTACTGAACGCTATTTATTACATTTCAGAGAAATGTTAAATGAATTTATTGGCTCGCTAGAATATCAAGATGATGAGTCAACTTCTTTTTATCAAAGTTTTATTTATGACTGGGTATTAGATTTAATTGCTTTTGATGAAATGCCAACAAATAAAATAACAATGATACATCAAGATATTATCAACCCAATTTTGCAGTTATACCAAAACGGCTTCCTTAATTCTGATCAATTTAGAAATGATGTTAAAGCCCGTATGTTATTTAACAATAGCAAGCCTCTTAGAATTAGTACCCAACTTGGTATAACCAAACCACTTTTTACAAAATAAACTTTAATAAGGAAAATTAAAATGACTTTTAAAAAATCGCTATTCATCGCTCTACTCTCTGTTGGTATCGCTAATACTGCATTAGCCGAAACCGATAGCGAAAAATTTGATCGGGCCGTTCAAGCCTACGAACAGCAAAACTATTCCGCTGCTTTCCCACTATTTAAACAACTTGCAGAACAAGGACACGCAAGTCCCCAATTCAATCTCGGCTTGATGTATGCAAACGGAGAAGGTGTGACCCAAAGCGATAAACAAGCCGCCTATTGGTTCGAAAAAGCCGCTGAACAGGGATACGCAGATGCCCAATTCAATCTCGGTGTGATGTATAGAAAAGGGCAAGGGGTTACCCAAAGCGATAAACAAGCCGCCTATTGGTACGAAAAAGCCGCTGAACAGGGATACGCAGATGCCCAATCCAATCTCGGTTTTATGTATGAAAAAGGGCTAGGTGTGACCCAAAGCGATAAACAAGCCGTCTATTGGTACGAAAAAGCCGCTGAACAGGGAGACGCAGATGCCCAATTCAATCTCGCTTTGATGTATGAAAAAGGGCAAGGGGTTACCCAAAGCGATAAACAAGCCGTCTATTGGTACGAAAAAGCCGCTGAACAGGGAGACACAATTGCCCAATACAATCTCGCTTTGATGTATGAAGATGGCAAAGGTGTTACCCAAAGCGATAAACAAGCCGTCTATTGGTACGAAAAAGCCGCTGAACAGGGAGACGCAAAAGCCCAATTCAATCTCGGTGTGATGTATAACAGAGGGCGAGGCGTTACCCAAAACTATAAACAAGCCGCCTATTGGTTCGAAAAAGCCGCTGAACAGGGAGACGCAAATGCCCAAGTAATGCTTGGTTTGTTCTATCAATATAGACGTGATTTAAGCAAAGCCAAGCACTATTATGGCTTAGCCTGCGATGGTGGTAATGAAATAGGTTGTAAAAATTATGCGGAATTGGATAAGCAGGGAGTACAATAGTGAAAAAAGCAATTTTTATCTTAATGGCATTAGGTTTTGTTACGGCTTGTGATGAAACGGTAAATCAACAATTTGATACACCGTTTCAAGCCGCGCTAGAAAAACTCAACAACGAACAATACCAAGCTGCCTTTACCGAGTTTAAGACATTGAGTGAAAAAGGCTACGTACCTGCTCAGTTAAAAATGATCGAAATGCTGTTGGAGGGCAAAGGTATTCGCCGTAATGAAACACTTGCGATTGAGCAGTTGAAAAATGCAGCAGAAAAAGGGCATTCGGCGGCACAAACCAAGCTAGGAAATGCCTATTTCAGCGGTGAATTTAACCGCTTACCGCAAAATTACCATCAAGCGTTAAAATGGTTTGAAAAAGCTGCCGAGAAAAAAGAGTTTGAAGCCCAATATAAATTGGGGGAGATGTATCAGCACGGTTGGGGCGTTCGTCAAAATAAAGCAACAGCGAAAGAATTGTTCGGTAAAGCGTGCGATAACGGAAGTCAGACAGGTTGCGAGCAGTACCGCCAGTTGTTAGAGCAAGGCTATTAATTTATACGGAAAATAACCAATGAAATTAATTTTATATTCACTCTTATTCGCAGTTTCAACATTCGCTCACAGTTCAGCCTGTGATAAATATAACGAAAAGCAAGACTATATTAAGCATTCCGACTGTGTGAGCGAGCTTGCCGAACGAGGCAATGCAGCCTCTCAGTTAATATTGGGAGCATTCTATGAAAATGGTGTGCAAACAGAGAAAAATATCGTCCTTGCTGAAAAATGGTATCGTCACGCGGCTGAACAGGGGCTGGGAGATGCTCAACTCAATTTAGGGGGCATACTGGTGGAACAAGGTCGTTATGAGGAAAGTCTCACTTGGTTTCTCAAAGCTGCTGAACAAGGGGTAGCAGACGCTCAGTTTAACCTAGGGATTATGTATAACAAAGGGCAAGGAGTTGAACAAAATTCTGCTCAGGCATTTTATTGGTTTGAAAAAGCGGCAAATCAACATCATACCACTTCACAATACAACCTTGGTTTAATGTATAAACAGGGGTATGGCGTTGCTAAAAATACAATAAAAGCCGTTTACTGGTTTACTAAAGCTGCAGAACAAGGGCATACAAAAGCCCAAAATAATTTAGGCGTGGCTTATGAATTTGGTGAAGGTGTTCAACAAAATCTCAATATGGCAAAGCACTATTATGGTTTATCTTGTAAGAAGGGGCATCAGAAAGGCTGTGCCAATTATGCGAGATTAAATGAACAAAGCATAAAATAGCTCTACTTAATTTAACAAGCGGTAGATTTTGCAAATTTTTCTGCAAATTCTACCACTTGTGTTGTTTCGCTTATCTACTCTCTAATCCGCAAATCCCGATTTCGCAGTAAATTTTCTAGAAACTGCACCAAATACTCATCGGTGGCAAATACGCCTTCACGGAGATTTTCATAATTCGCCCGAACTAACGCATTTATGAAATAGAGTGAATGTTCGGCAAACATCTGACTGTTAATTTTTTAAAGCCAAGCATTTTCAAATATTTCACCAAAAATACGGCTGTTGTACGAGTATTCCCTTCACCAAAAGGGTGAATTTTTCATCTCTTTTTGCAAATAAAACTAAAAAAATCAACCGCTTGTATCATTACAACTCACCTCGTTTCAACATTCCTTGTTTTTTCAAATTCACCAGAAGAATGGAGATTGCCGCAGGGGTAATGCCTGAAATGCGGCTGGCTTGTCCGATGGAAACTGGCTTATGTTGCATCAATTTAGCACGCACCTCGTTAGATAAACTGTCCACTTTGTCGTAATCAAACTCTGGCGGAATTTGGGTATTTTCGTGGCGTTTATGGCGTTCGATTTCGTTGTATTGATGCTCAATATATCCCTGATATTTGATCGCAATTTCCACCTGTTCTGCCGCTTGTTTGTCTTCTATTGCTGGGGCAAATGGGGCGATTTGGGTCAGCTTTTCGTAGCTCATTTCAGGGCGGCGGATTAAGTCTTCACCGCTCGCTTCACGAGCTAACGGGTTAGCCAATAATGCGTTCAATTCGTCCAGATTCGGCATTTGTAAATGCGCCCAAGTAGATTTCAAACGTGCTCGTTCTTGTTCAATCGCTTCCATTTTTTGGTTGAAACGCACCCAGCGGGCTTCGTCAATTAAGCCTAATTCGTGAGCAATCGGCGTTAAGCGAATATCCGCATTGTCTTCACGCAATAATAGGCGATATTCCGCACGAGAAGTGAATACACGGTATGGCTCTTTTGTGCCTAGCGTGCAGAGATCGTCCACCAATACGCCTGTATAAGCTAAATCACGGGTAGGGAACCAAGATTCCTTGCCTTGAACTTGTAATGCCGCATTAATGCCAGCTAATAAACCTTGTGCTGCCGCCTCTTCATAACCTGTAGTGCCGTTGATTTGCCCTGCGAAGAATAAGCCGTCAATGGCTTTGGTCTCTAAAGTTGGTTTTAAGTCTCGTGGGTCGAAATAGTCGTATTCAATTGCATAGCCTGGTTTGATAATGCGGGTATTTTCCAAGCCTTTCATTGAATTGACGATCCCCATCTGCACATCAAACGGCAGACTGGTGGAGATCCCGTTCGGGTAAACTTCAATGGTGTTTAAACCTTCCGGTTCTAAGTAGATTTGGTGCGAATTTCTCTCCGCAAAACGCATTACCTTATCTTCAATCGATGGGCAGTAACGAGGCCCTACGCCTTCGATAATGCCTGTGTACATAGGGCTACGGTCGAGGCTATTACGAATTAAATCGTGGGTCTGCTCGTTAGTGTGAGTGATATAGCACGGAATTTGGCGAGGGTGCTGCGAAACGTCTCCCATAAAGGAGAACACAGGTAGCACATCATCACCGTGCTGTTGAGCTAATACATCAAAATTAATGGTACGAGCATCTAAACGCGGTGGAGTACCTGTTTTAAGGCGATCAACGCGTAAGTTGAGATCACGCAGACGATCAGCCAATATAGTCGCTGCAGGATCGCCAGCTCGACCACCTGCGTAGTTATCTAAACCAATATGGATCTTACCCGCTAAGAAAGTGCCAGCCGTTAAAACAATAGAACGAGCTTTGAAGGTTAAGCCCATTTTGGTCACTGCTCCCGCCGCACGGTTATTTTCAATGATAATATCAACCACTTCTTGCTGGAAAATATCTAAATTTGGCTGATTTTCTAATGCCGTGCGAACTGCGTTGCGATAAAGCACACGGTCAGCTTGTGCACGGGTGGCACGCACCGCCGGGCCTTTTGAGCTGTTGAGCGTTCTAAATTGGATCCCTGAATGGTCAATAGCTGTTGCCATTAAACCACCCATTGCATCGATCTCTTTTACCAAATGACCTTTACCGATTCCACCGATGGCTGGGTTACAAGACATTTGCCCTAAAGTATCAACATTGTGAGTTAAAAGTAGTGTTTTAAGCCCCATTCGTGCTGGAGCTAGAGCCGCTTCCGTGCCTGCGTGTCCGCCACCGACCACAATCACATCGTAAATTTGTGTATAAATCATATATCGCCTTTGAAATTAAAAAATACTGTACAAAAATAAGCACACATTTTAGCGTAAAAAGGGATCATCAGTGAAATAGATTTTTAATGGAAAAGATCTATATAAGTGATCGTTAAAGATAATATAGATCTATATAAAGATCTTTACTATTATTCTTATTAGATCCCTTTTAAAATGTGTATATGAATTTTTATATAATAAAAACAACAGGTTATAAGGTATTTGCGAAGTGAATAGATCAGATTAAATTACGATCTAACTTGTGGATAAAATCTAAAGTTATCCACAAAAGAAGAAAAATAGATAGATTTTCACTAATTACTCCCAAATAAATCTCTATTTTTCCATAAGTTATCCACAACAGGTATGTCACGCTTTTTAGATTAAATTTATTTTCTTTTATTTATAAAGTAAAATTTCAAACCTATTTAATGTGTAAAAAAGTGAGAAAAAATGACCACTTGCAATTGCCAATCAGGCAAAAACTATACGGAATGTTGTGAGCCTTTTCATTTGAAAGCTAAGATGCCAGAAACTACAGAGCAACTTATGCGCTCACGCTATTCGGCTTATACCTTGGTTAATATCCCTTATATTGTTGAAACAACCGTACCAAGTCAGCAAAAATTTCTTGACCAAGTAGCAATGAAAGCGTGGGGAGAAAATACAAAATGGGCAGGATTAGAAATAATAAAGCATTTGCCTAATCTTTCTAAAATACATAGTCAGGTTGAATTTAAGGCATTTTTTGAGACAGAAGATGGCGTAAAAGCTCATCACGAATTATCTTTATTCGTTAATATTTCTGATAAATGGTACTTTGTTGATCCAACTGTTCCTTTACCAAACCAAAAACAAAATTGTGTATGTGGCTCAGGTAAAAAGTTTAAACATTGCTGCGGTTATTATCTTTAATTTTAGCTGAACTCTTTTTAAATAATAGAGACTAAAGAATAAATTCTACTCATTCACGACTAACTTACCTACAGGAGAACTAAAAATGGATTTCAGTAAGATTTTAAACCAAGTTTTAAATACAGCAAAAGATGCAGCAACTAATGGGTTAATTAAAGGTAATACGAAAAATGATCAAATTGCTAAAGTAGGTGGCGGTGCGGCAGCTCTTGGTCTTATTTCTATGTTATTTGGACGTAAAGGCGGATCGGGTTTAGCGAAATTAGGTTCTTTAGCTGCATTAGGTAGCCTTGCTTATCAAGCATATCAACGATATCAAGAGCAAAATGCGTCGGCAACTACATTAAACCAAAGTAATTTTAAAGAAGTTGATACAAATGAAGCAAGTAAAGTTATTTTGCAAGCAATGATTGCGGCAGCGGCAGCAGACGGTGAGATTACCGAAGATGAAAAAGCAGCTATTGTGGCACAAGTATCACAAGATCCAGAAGTTTTAGCGTGGATTAACCAAGAAATTAACAACCCTGCAAGCGTAGTTGAAATTGCTCGACAAGTAGGTAATGATCAAGCTCTTGCTACGCAAGTTTATCTTGCAGCTCGTGCGGTATGTACAAAATTAGAGCGTAAAGAAATCATTTTCTTAGCAAATTTAGCAAATGCACTCGGTTTACCAGATGCGTTAGTTGAGCAGTTAGAAAAAGATGCAGGTTTCTAATTAAACTTATTTTAGTTTAGATACAAGCGGTTATATTTTGAGATTTTTTTGCAAAAAACTTGTGAAATATAATCGCTTGTTCTTTTTATTATAAGCTCAAAAATTAAGTAAACGTTTGCCTGATTTTTATTTGATAACTCGATCACAAAAAAGCAAATAAATCCTTTAAAACAAGGGCTCATTGCGTTAGTCTAACTCAAAATTTAAATTACAAAGGAGTAAAAAATGACTATTTTCCAAGTTGCTCAAAATTGGTTAAATCAAGACCCTGATGCAGAAACCCGCGCAGAGTTAGAACAGCTTATTCAAGCTGCTCAATCTGATGAAAAAGCGAAAGCAGAGTTGGAAGCTCGTTTTGATGGTCGCTTACAATTCGGTACGGCAGGTTTGCGTGGTAGATTGCAGGCAGGTTCACAAGGTATGAACCGTGTATTGGTCGCTCAAGCGGCTGGTGGTTTAGCAGAGTTTGTAAAAGGTTATGATAAAACCCCTTCTATTGTAATTGGTTACGATGGTCGTAAAAACTCTGATGTATTTGCTCGTGATACTGCTGAAATTATGGCAGCCGCAGGCATTAAAACTTACTTATTACCTCGCAAATTACCAACCCCTGTTCTTGCCTTTGCAATTCAATATTTTGATACCACTGCAGGGGTAATGGTAACTGCAAGCCACAATCCACCTGAAGATAACGGCTATAAAGTTTATTTAGGTAAAGCCAATGGTGGCGGACAAATCGTTTCGCCTGCGGATAAAGAAATCGCAGCATTAATTGATAAAGTAGCCGCAGGCAGCATTGCAGATTTACCTCGCAGCCAAGATTTTACGGTTTTAGATGATGAAGTAGTCAATAAATATATTGAAAAAACAGCTTCATTAGCAAAACAACCAAAAGCAGAAATTAACTATGTTTATACCGCAATGCACGGTGTAGGCTATGAAGTATTAAGCAAAACCTTAGCAAAAGCAGGTTTGCCACAACCGCATTTAGTGGAAGCACAAATTCAGCCGGACGGCTCATTCCCAACAGTAAACTTCCCAAATCCAGAAGAGAAAGGGGCGTTAGATTTAGCCATTGAATTAGCGAAAGAGAAAAATGCAGAATTTATTATCGCCAATGACCCTGATGCAGACCGTTTAGCCGTAGCGGTGCCTGATAGTGAAGGCAACTGGAAACCTCTGCACGGTAATGTAATTGGCTGTTTCTTAGGCTGGTATTTAGCGAAACAATACCACGCACAAGGCAAAAAAGGTGTATTGGCTTGCTCATTAGTGTCTTCCCCTGCGTTAGCTGAAATTGCGAAAAAATATGGTTTAGAGTCAGAAGAAACACTAACAGGTTTTAAATATATCGGCAAAGTTGAAAATCTATTATTCGGCTTTGAAGAGGCATTAGGCTACTTAGTTGATCCTGATAAAGTGCGTGATAAAGACGGTATTTCAGCGGCGATTATGTTCTTAGATTTAGTGTGCAGCTTAAAACAAGAGGGTAAAACCCTTGCCGATTACACCGCTGAGTTTGTGAAAGAGTTTGGGGCTTATGTAAGCGGTCAAATTTCTATCAGAGTTTGCGATTTAGCGGAAATCGGTAAATTAATGACTGCACTACGCAATAATCCTCCAGCAGAAATTGGTGGCTTTAAAGTGGCTGAATTTATCGATCACACCAAAACAGATCGCCAAAGCGATATTTTAGTCTTCATTTTAGAAAACGGCAGTCGCTTGATTGTTCGCCCTTCAGGCACTGAGCCGAAAATTAAATTCTATTTAGACGCTCGTGGCACTGATCCGAAAAATGCCGATGAAGTTCTAGCGCAATTTGATGAAAGCGTGCGTGCATTGCTTCGTCAAGAACAATACGGCAAACAAGATTGTTAATAATCTATAAATAGGGAGAGCTTTGCTCTCCCTTTTTTAAAGGAGATAGTATGGCTAAAAAAATTATTCTGGATTGCGACCCAGGGCACGATGATGCAATCGCAATTATGTTAGCTTGGGGAAATCCAAATATTGATTTACTTGCGGTTACGACTGTTGTTGGTAATCAAACCTTAGAGAAAGTCTCTCGTAATGCGTTGGCGGTGGCGGAAATTGCCAATATTCGGGGTATTCCTTTTGCTAAAGGTTGCCCTCGCCCATTAGTTCGAGAAGTAGAAACCGCCCCAGATATTCACGGCGATTCGGGGATGGACGGGCCAATACTCCCTGAACCTACCCAGCAATTTTCTGAAAAACACGCCGCTCAATTAATTATTGATTTGGTAATGTCACACCCGGAGAAAAGTATTACTTTAGTGCCGACCGGTGGGTTAACCAATATTGCCTTAGCTGCCCGCCTTGAGCCTCGGATTATTGAAAGAGTGAAAGAAGTGGTGTTGATGGGCGGAGGCTATCACACAGGTAACTGGAGTGCGGTTGCGGAGTTTAATATCAAGATTGACCCGGAAGCTGCTCATATTGTGTTTAATGCAGGCTGGAAAGTTACGATGGTTGGCTTAGATCTTACTCATCAAGCCCTTGCAACTCCTGATGTAGTAGAACGTTTTAAAGCCTTAAATAGCAAGGCTGGACAGTTTGTTGTCGAGCTGTTAGCGTTCTTTACCAAAATGTATAAACAGGCCCAAGGCTTTGATGCCCCTCCGGTTCACGATGCCTGTGCAGTGGCGTATGTGATTGACCCAAGTTTGATTGAAGTTCAGCAAGTGCCGGTCAATATTGAGTTAACCGGCACGCATACGCTTGGAATGACAGTGGCGGATTTCCGTTATCCGCCAAAACAATGTAATACTTGGGTAGCGAAAAAATTAGACAAAGACCGTTTTTGGGATTTGGTGATCGATTCGGTGCGAAATCTATAAAATATTGGACGAACACATTGGTTCGCCCATATGAGAAATATATTAAGCATTCGTATATTCTGTCTTTTCGTCCAACCAACGCTTAATTAATGCCTGTGCAAGCGGTGGATTTTCGCTAATAATTTGCTTGGCGTAGCGTTGCACGAGCGGAATGATTTTTCTATCTCGCATTAAATCAGCCACTTTAAATTCTGCCATTCCTGTCTGTTTTGTGCCAAGAATTTCCCCTGTGCCACGAATTTCCAAATCTTTTTCCGCTATATAGAAACCATCTTGGCTATCTCGCATTACTTGTAATCGCTTGCTAGAAATTTTGCCTAACGGCGGCTTATACATCAGCACACAGTGAGAAGCCGTTGCCCCTCGCCCAACACGACCTCGTAATTGGTGGAGCTGGGCTAAACCTAAACGCTCGGAATTTTCGATAATCATTAGGCTGGCATTCGGCACATCAACACCCACTTCAATAACCGTTGTGGCAACCAATAAATCTAAATGAGCCGCTTTAAATTCCGCCATAATCGCTTGTTTTTCCTGCGGTTTCATTCGCCCGTGTACTAAGCCGATTCTCAAATCAGGCAAGGCACGTTGTAAATCTTCAGCAATCGCCGCTGCGGCTTGAGCTTCCAATACTTCAGATTCATCAATGAGCGTACATACCCAATAGGCTTGGCGGTTTTCTTGTTTACAGGCTTGGTAAACCCGTTGCACAATTTCTGCTCGCCGATCTTCAGAAATCACTACGGTGGTAATTGGCGTTCTACCCGGTGGCAATTCGTCAATAATAGAGGTATCTAAATCAGCATACACCGTCATTGCTAGCGTGCGGGGAATCGGGGTTGCGGTCATAATCAGCTGATGCGGATAAACATTCTCTTTCGCCCCTTTTTCACGCAAAGTTAAACGTTGATGTACCCCGAAACGGTGTTGTTCATCAATAATCACTAAAGCAAGATTATGAAATTCCACATTTTCTTGGAACAGAGCGTGCGTGCCGATAATCATCTGCACATCGCCGTTTTTTATTGCTTCTAATTGAGCGGTTCTCGCCTTGCCTTTCACTTTGCCTGCAAGCCAGCCCACCTCAATGCCAAACGGATTGAGCCAATTCGCAAAATTATTGGCGTGCTGTTCGGCTAGAATTTCAGTTGGAGCCATTAACGCAACCTGTTTGCCATTATCAATCGCAAGCAGAGCAGCAAGGGCAGCAACGAGCGTTTTACCCGAACCTACATCGCCTTGCACCAAACGCATCATCGGGCTTGAGCGTGCTAAATCTTGCTCAATATCGGCAGTTACTCGGCTTTGAGCATTGGTTGGCTGAAAAGGTAAACTCGTCAAAAAGCGTTGTTTGATGTCAGTTTGATAAGTTAAAGGTTGGGCAAACTGCTGTTTTACCCCTAAACGGAGCTGTTGCATCGCCAAATTATGAGCCAATAACTCTTCAAAGATCAGCCGTTTTTGGGCTGGGTGTTCGCCTTTTTCTAACACTTCGGCAGAAATTGTTGGCGGTGGGCGATGTAATAACTGCAACGCCTCTTTTAAACTATATTTGTGCGGATTGTATTCATCGGGCAAAAGCTCAGCGACTTTAACTTTATCTAATAATGCCAAAGCTTGTTCGGTGAGCTTGCGTAGAGAGGTTTGTTTTAACCCTTCGGTGGTGGAATAAATCGGCGTTAGCGTTTCGGCAAGCTCAAGCGGTTGATTATTGCGGATAATTTGATATTCAGGGTGATGAATCTCCGCCATAAAACGTCCACGCTTAATTTCGCCAAACGCCTTTACTCGAACACCTGTAGCAAGGCTATTTTTCATTCCTGCATTAAAATTAAAGAATTTGAGCATAATTTTGCTCGTGCCGTCCGAAAGAGTAACCGATAGAATAGGCCTGCGACCAAATTGCACTTCAGTAAGCTGAACATAACCTTCAATGGTGGCAAAACTTTCAGGGCGAACGTCCGCAATCGGGGTAATGCGGGTGCGATCTTCATATCTCATCGGCAGATGAAACAGTAAATCTTGCACATTATTAATCCCAATTCGGTTTAGTTTTTCAGAAATAGTTGCTCCCACACCCGAAAGTGTGGTTAAAGGTACGCCGTCTAATAATTGTTCTCTCATTTTATGCAGTTTCAAAAGGGTTAAACAAACGCACATCGCAACGTGCGAAGTCTTTCAAGTTACGAGTAACCAATATCAGATTATAATATTTAGCTGTTGCAGCAATATAGGCATCGTTCAAATCCATCTTATTAGAAATATGGTACTCAGAGGCAAGCAAAGCGATTTCATTATTTACCGGGAAGGCTTTTGCTTGATACGCTTTTAAAACATTATTCTCAAACCAGCTGTTTAATCGTGTAGCTTGTTCTTGATCTTTACGGGCTTTTAATAAAATGCCTGTTTTGATTTCAGAGAGCGTAATACAACTAATGTTGGTTTGGCTTGGATTAATGTTTTTCAGCCATTGCCGCACATTTAAGTCCATTTTATCGTTTCTTAACTTATAAAGTTCGGAAACAACGTTGGTATCAAAAAGATAGAGATACATTACTCATCTCCAAAATCAATTGATCTAACTTTATTACTTTTACTGATTTTGGTTAATGTTTGCTCAAAATCTTCCCAAAATTCATCGCTAACATCATCATTGCTCGATGAGGTAAAAAGTTCTTCAAAGCTAGGTTCGACAGATTTTTTCTGCTGATAATCCACATAGCTCGAAACTACATTCACAACTTTCCCCCATTTTGTAATAAAAACAGGTTCTTTTTCCGCCATTTTTAATACTTTGCTAGCGTTTTGGTTAAACTCTCTTGAAGTAATGGTAATTGCCATATCTCCTCCAAAATGTAGTAAAAAGATGAAGATATTTTATTAAATGTAGTAAACTTTTTCAAATTATCAGCAGTTTAATCGATAAAATTTGCAAAAAATCTTGAAAATTTGACCGCTTGCCCCATCTAGTTTCTGTTTTTAAATGAAAAAGGAATACACAATGGCAAATCAAGAAACCCGTGGCTTCCAATCGGAAGTAAAACAGCTGTTACAGCTGATGATCCATTCTCTCTACTCTAACAAAGAAATTTTCCTGCGTGAGCTAATTTCCAACGCAAGTGATGCGGCGGACAAGCTCCGTTTCAAAGCTCTCTCCGAACCCGCTTTATATGAGGGCGATGGCGAGTTGCGTGTGCGTGTGTCGATTGATGAAACGCTTGGCACGATTACCATTGCCGATAACGGTATCGGTATGACCCGTGAGCAGGTGATCGACCATCTCGGCACGATTGCGAAATCAGGCACTAAAGAGTTTTTAGCCTCGCTCGGCACAGAGCAAGCCAAAGACAGCCAGCTTATCGGGCAGTTTGGGGTGGGCTTCTACTCGTCATTTATTGTGGCGGATAAAGTCACCGTCAAAACCCGTGCCGCAGGCGTACCAGCTGAACAAGGCGTGATTTGGGAATCCGCAGGCGAAGGCGAATACGCCATTGCGGATTTAGACAAAGCAGATCGTGGTACGGAAATCATTTTACATTTGCGTGCGGAAGAAAAAGAGTTCCTGAGCGAATGGCGTCTGCGTGAAATTATCGGCAAATACTCCGACCATATCGGCTTGGCGGTAGAAATTCAGACCAATGAATATGATGACGAAGGCAAACCAAGCGGTCAAAAATGGGAAAAAATTAACAAAGCCCAAGCCCTTTGGACGCGTTCAAAAAACGAAATTTCAGACGAAGAATACAAAGAGTTCTACAAACACATCAGCCACGATTTTGCCGACCCACTGCTCTGGTCGCACAACAAAGTGGAGGGTAAACAAGAGTACACCAGCTTGCTCTATGTGCCGAGTAAAGCCCCGTGGGATCTGTTCCAACGCGAGCAGAAACACGGCTTAAAACTCTATGTTCAACGCGTATTTATTATGGACGATGCGGAAGTCTTTATGCCGAACTACCTGCGTTTTATGCGTGGCTTGTTAGACACTAACGATCTCCCGCTGAATGTCAGCCGTGAAATTCTACAAGAAAACCGTGTAACCCAATCGCTCCGCTCAGCTCTTACCAAACGAGCATTACAGTTACTGGAAAAATTGGCGAAAGACGATGCGGAAAAATACGCTCAATTCTGGAAAGAGTTCGGCTTAGTGCTGAAAGAGGGTGTGGGCGAAGATTTTGCCAACAAACAACAGGTAGCAGGCTTGCTTCGTTTTGCCTCAACAAACACAGACAGCAGCGAACAAGCGGTCAGTTTTGCCGATTATATTGCAAGAATGAAAGAGGAGCAGAAAGCCATCTACTTCTTAACTGCCGACAGCTATCAGGCTGCAAAAAACAGCCCGCACTTAGAGCTATTCAACAAAAAAGGCATTGAAGTATTACTGCTTTCTGACCGCATTGACGAGTGGTTAATCAGCCATCTCACCGAGTTTGACGGCAAACCGTTACAAAGCATTACTAAGTCAGATTTAGACTTAGGCGACCTTGCCGACAAAGCGGAAGAAGAGACGCAAAAAGCCCAAGAGGTGGAGTTCGGGTCATTCTTAGAGCGAGCCAAAGGCTACTTCGGCGACCGTGTGAAAAATGTGGTGCTCACTCACCGCTTAACCGACACACCGGCAGTGGTTTCTACCGATAGCGATGAAATGACCACCCAAATGGCAAAACTGTTTGCCGCAATGGGGCAACAAGCACCGGAAGTGAAATATACTTTCGAGCTAAATCCAGATCATGCAATGGTGAAAAAAGTGGCAGATATTGCGAGTGATGACGAGTTCAACGACTGGATTGAACTACTGTTTGAGCAAGCATTATTAGCGGAACGAGGCACATTGGAAAATCCAACAGTGTTTATTAAGCGAATGAATAAACTCTTAGGGTAATAAGCAAAAAACCACCTTCATTGAAGGTGGTTTTTTGCTAGAAAGAATTATTGTTTATTCGTTTCTGGTTGCTGTTCCGCCTTTTGTTCTCGATTTCCTTCAAGCGATTGCTCTTCTGGTAATCCTTGCTCTTTATGCGGAGCCGGTTCTTCTTGACCAATCGCTTTAGATTGTTGTTCAGGCGTTTTTTGCTGTTCAACAGGTTTATCGCCAGAAGATGGAGCTTGTGGCTGAACTTGGTTTGTAGATTCCATTGCCATTGGCTCAGTGCTAGAAGCTTCTTGATTGGTTTCCGGCTGCTGTGCTGCTTTCTGCTCTCGATGACCTTCTAAAGATTGCTCTTCCGGCAATGCTTGCTCTTTATGCGGATCCGGCTCTTTCTGACCAACGGCTTTAGATAACTCTTCAGGCGTAGTTTGTTGAACGTCCGGTTTAGCTTCAGGTGCTACGCCTGTTGATGCTGCCGTTGGGTTATGTTCAAGGGTTTTAGCGTGAGCTTCCGGTTTTTGCTCATTGGCTAATGTTTTAGCTTCCGGCGGTGCGGCGGATTTATTTGCTTCAGGCAACTCTGCCGGTTGTTGTTGCTGATGCCCTTCGAGGGATTGTTCTTCCGGTAGAGATTGTTTTTCGCTAGGGTTTACGGTTGGTTCAGCCTCTTTTGCTTGAGCTGCCGCTTCTTCTTTTGTAACAGGCGGAAGTGGATCAGGATTTTTTACTTCCAATTCTTTGTGCTGCTCAGCAACTTGTTGAGAGGGTTGTTGAGGTTCAGTTTTTGCTGGCTCAACTGTCTCTACTTTTTCGTCCTTTTTGTTGTCTTTATTGTCGATAAGATAATTACCGCCAATAAATGCCACCAAAACCAGTGCAATTAATAACAATACTCTAGACATAGTTGATCTCCTTTATCACGTTTTCGTTATCCTAACATTTTTTGAATGCAATACACAACAAGCGGTTAGATTTAGATAAAAATTTGCAAAATTTCCTGAAAATCTAACCGCTTTGTTTTAAAATAGACAAATTTTTCGAGCTTTTAAAAATTCAAAGAGAATAGGAATAACAATGCGTACAAGTCAGTATTTATTTTCAACCTTGAAAGAAACCCCGAATGATGCACAGGTGGTTAGCCACCAGTTAATGTTGCGAGCGGGTATGATTCGCCCGATGGCATCAGGTTTATACAACTGGTTGCCAACGGGAATCAAAGTGTTGAAAAAAGTGGAAAATATCATTCGTGAAGAGATGAACAAAGGCGGAGCAATTGAGGTGTTAATGCCTGTGGTTCAGCCTGCGGAATTATGGGTGGAATCAGGTCGTTGGAACGATTACGGCCCTGAATTGCTACGTTTTAAAGATCGTGGTGAGCGTAATTTCGTGCTTGGCCCAACTCACGAAGAAGTGATTACTGATTTAGTTCGCCGTGAAGTTTCTTCTTACAAACAACTTCCACTTAACTTATATCAAATTCAAACCAAATTCCGTGATGAAGTTCGCCCCCGTTTTGGCGTAATGCGTTCCCGTGAGTTTGTGATGAAAGATGCTTACTCTTTCCATACAACCAAAGAGAGCTTGCAAGAAACCTACGATATTATGTATCAGGTTTATAGCAACATTTTCACACGCTTAGGCTTAGATTTCCGTGCGGTACAGGCAGATACGGGTTCTATTGGTGGCTCAGCGTCGCACGAGTTCCAAGTATTAGCCTCAAGTGGTGAAGACGATGTGGTGTTTTCAACCGAATCAGATTTTGCCGCAAACATTGAATTAGCGGAAGCGGTGGCGGTAGGCGAACGCCAAGCTCCAACGACAGCTATGGAATTAGTGGATACGCCAAATGCGAAAACCATTGCAGAATTAGTAGAAAATCACGGTTTAGCGATTGAGAAAACTGTTAAAACCTTAATCGTAAAAGGTGCAACGGAAGAGCAGCCATTAATTGCGTTAGTGATTCGTGGCGACCACGATTTAAATGAAATCAAAGCACAAAAACACCCATTAGTAGCAGATCCGCTAGAGTTCGCTGATGAAGCAGAAATCAAAGCGAAAATCGGTGCTGGTGTTGGCTCGTTAGGTGTAGTGAATATGCCGATTCCGGTGATTATTGACCGCTCAGTGGCGTTGATGTCAGATTTTGGCTGTGGAGCGAATATTGACGGCAAACACTACTTTAACGTGAACTGGGAACGTGATGTTGCGGTGCCGGAAATTGTAGATTTACGCAATGTGGTGGAAGGTGACCCAAGCCCAGACGGTAAAGGCACACTTCAAATCAAACGGGGTATTGAAGTGGGGCATATTTTCCAATTAGGCACAAAATACTCAGAAGCAATGAAAGCCACCGTGCAAGGTGAAGACGGTAAACCACTGGTGATGACAATGGGTTGCTACGGAATTGGTGTTACCCGTGTGGTGGCAGCAGCGATTGAACAGCATTATGATGATCGTGGTATTATTTGGCCTTGTGATGAAATTGCCCCTTTCACCGTGGCGATTGTGCCGATGAATATGCACAAATCGGAAAAAGTCCAAGCATTCGCTGAAGAGCTATATGCTACCTTAAAAGCTCAAGGTGTTGATGTGATTTTTGATGATCGTAAAGAACGCCCTGGCGTAATGTTTGCGGATATGGAGCTTATCGGTGTACCGCATATGGTGGTTATCGGCGAGAAAAACCTTGAGAACGGTGAAATCGAATATAAAAACCGTCGCAACGGTGAGAAACAGATGATTGCGAAAGAGAGCTTATTAGATTTCTTGAAAGAGAATGTGAAGGCGTAATTTGCAATATTTTTCATAAAATTATTCACAATCCTTGTAAGGATTGCTCACAGCTTCGCTGCCGTTGGCAAAGCCAACGTTCAAAAAGCGGTGCTTTTTGTAACCGCTTGTAAATGTTGATTTACAAGCGGTTTTTTCTTGCCTGTAAAAAATATTACCTTTTTTATAAGGACTTAATTGTCGAATATATGGATTTTTTTGCTATAAATTTATAATGTGAAATAGATCACATATCTTGCAGCAATATATAGGTAATATGAGGCTGCTTAAGTTGTAAGCCTGTTAGCTTTTAAGTAAATACTAAAGTTTCATTTTAAGGAGTTTCCTATGAAAACGAGCAAAAGACGTTTTTTAAAATCAATTTTAGCTGTCTCTGTTCTTGCTGTAACTGGATTATATTCAAATATCACTTATGCAAAAGATGCTGAAAAATTTAAATTAGGCTTCTTAGTAAAACAGCCTGAAGAGCCTTGGTTTCAAACCGAATGGCGTTTTGCAGATAAAGCTGCTCAAGATCTTGGTGATGTAGAAATTATTAAAATTGCTGTGCCAGATGGCGAGAAAACCTTAAATGCTATAGATAATTTAGCTGCTAGTGGTGCGAAAGGTTTCGTTATTTGTACGCCTGATCCAAAACTAGGTCCTGCCATTATGGCAAAAGCGAGATCTTATGATTTAAAAGTGGTTACTGTTGATGATCAATTCTTAAATGCTGCGGGCGAACCGATGACAAATGTGCCATTGATTATGATGGCAGCGAAAGAAATAGGGGAACGTCAAGGGCAAGAGCTTTACAAAGAAATGCAAAAACGTAATTGGGATATTAATGAAACAGCGGTTCTTGCGATTACAGCTGATGAATTAGATACTGCTCGCCGTCGTACAGAAGGTTCGATTGATGCGTTAATTAAAGCGGGTTTCCCTCAAGAGAAAATTTATAAATCACCAACGAAAAGTAATGATATTCCAGGAGCTTTAGATGCTGCGAACTCAATGCTGGTTCAACACCCTAAAGTGAAAAACTGGTTAATTGTAGGTATGAATGACAATACCGTTTTAGGTGGTGTTCGTGCAACAGAAGGTCAAGGCTTTAAACCTGAAAATGTGATTGGCATTGGTATTAATGGTACTGATGCGGTAAATGAGCTTTCTAAACCAAATCCAACTGGTTTTGTGGGTTCATTATTACCAAGCCCAGACGTTCACGGTTATCGTAGTACAGAAATGCTTTATAAATGGGTAAAAGAAGGTGTAGAACCACCTAAATTTACACCAATTGGCGATCCTGTATTACTGACTCGTGAGAATTTTAGAGCCGAACTTGATAAGAAAGGGCTTTAATGGGTAAATAACTTCAGTAAGGAGGATATATGGTCGCATATTTAGAATTCGATAATATTTATAAAGAATTTCCCGGTGTTAAGGCTTTACAGGGCGTTTCATTTTAATGCTATGAAGGAAAAGTTCACGCATTAATGGGCGAAAATGGTGCAGGTAAATCCACCTTACTGAAGATTTTAAGTGGTAACTATTCTGCAACAAAAGGGAAGTTACATATTGGTGGAAGAACTGTTAATTTCCGTAATACCAAAGATGCTTTATTAGCAGGTGTTGCGATTATTTATCAGGAATTAAATATTGTTCCTGAAATGACGGTGGCTGAAAATTTATGTTTAGGGCAATTTCCGCACTCTTTTGGTGTGGTAAATCAAAAGAAATTGGAAGAAACTGCACAATTTTATTTAGATAAATTGGAGCTGAATATTTCGCCTTCTACTCAGCTTAAAGATTTATCTATTGGTCAATGGCAGATGATTGAAATTGCTAAAGCATTAAGTCGTGGGGCAAAAATAATTGCCTTTGATGAGCCAACCAGTAGTTTGTCTGCCCCTGAAATTGAAAAGTTATTTTCTGTGATTAATGAGCTAAAAGCAGAAGGAAAAGTAATTCTATATATTTCTCATCGTATGGAAGAAATTTTTAGAATCAGCGATGAAATTACTGTATTAAAAGATGGGCAGTTTGTACAAACCTTCTCTGATTTATCTCAAATTACTAATGATGATCTTGTGCGTAGTATGGTTGGGCGTAATTTAGGTGATATTTATAACCACCGCCTAAGAGAGCTTGGCGAAGAACGTTTAATAATTTCTAATTTATCGGGAACAGCCCTTAAAGGTAATTTCAATTTAAGTGTAAAAGCAGGCGAAGTGCTAGGTTTGTTCGGTTTAGTAGGAGCAGGACGTTCTGAATTACTCAAAGTGATTTTCGGTGCAGATAAGATTACACAAGGCACTATTGAATTAGATGGAGAGAAACTATCTATTAACTCGCCTAAAGATGCCATTGAAAATGGCATTGTGCTTTGCCCAGAAGATCGTAAAAAAGAAGGTATTATTCCAACAGCAACAGTTGGAGAAAATATCAATATTAGTGCCAGACGGTTATATAATTTTATACGTTTTATCATTAATGATAAGTGGGAAAAGGAAAATGCAGAATTCCAACGCAAACAGATGAATGTGAAAACTCCATCTATTGAACAATTAATTGTGAATTTATCTGGCGGTAATCAGCAAAAAGCCATTCTAGGGAGATGGTTATCTGAAAATGTAAAAGTATTACTTTTAGATGAACCAACAAGAGGAATTGATGTTGGGGCTAAATCAGAAATTTACGATTTAATTTTTAAACTAGCAGATGAAAAATTAGCCATTATTGTTGTGTCGAGTGATTTACCAGAAGTAATAGGTTTATCAGACAGAATAATGGTTATGAAAGGGCAACAAATTACAGGCGAAGTTAGCCGAGATGATGCAACAGAAGCTGGAATTTTAAAACTTGCTATGGTTAATCACTAGAATTTTTACCGACAGAGGGATTTATTATGTCAGATGTAATAACAACAAATGTAAAATCAGCGACTCCAATTAATCGAATTTGGACAGCTTATGGAATGTTATTGATTTTCTTCGCTATTTTTATTGTCGCTTGTATTTTTGTACCTAATTTTGCTACAGCGATTAATATGAAAGGACTCGGTTTAGCTATTTCAATGAGCGGAATGGTTGCGTGCGGAATGTTATTCTGTTTAGCTGCTGGCGAAATTGATTTATCTGTAGCCTCTGTAATTGCTTGTGCAGGTGTTGTAACAGCGGTAGTTATCAATCAAACTCAAAGTGTTTGGATTGGAGTTTTAGCAGGTGTAGGATTAGGTATTGGTGTTGGCTTATTAAATGGTTTTATTATTGCAAAACTTAAAATTAACTCTCTAATCACAACACTTGCTAGTATGCAGATTGCTCGTGGTTTAGGTTACATTATTTCTGATGGTAAAGCGGTAGGTATTACTAAAGAGGAATTTTTTGAAATTGGTTATCAAGATTTCTTAGGTGTACCACTTCCAATTTGGTTTACCGTTATTTGCTTTATTATCTTTGGCTTCTTACTCAGTAAAACCACTTATGGTCGTAATACATTAGCTATTGGCGGTAATCAAGAAGCAGCAAGATTGGCAGGGATTAATGTTGATCGCACAAAATTAATGATTTTCGTAGTATCAGGAATGATTTCAGCCATTGCAGGGGTTATCTTAGCTGCTCGTATGACAAGTGGTCAGCCAATGACATCCGTTGGTTTTGAATTAACCGCTATTTCTGCTTGTGTATTAGGTGGTGTTTCATTAACGGGTGGTGTCGGTCGAATTTCATTTGTGATTGCTGGGGTATTAATTCTAGGTACAATTGAAAACGTGATGAACCTACTCAATATTTCGCCATTTGCTCAATATGTTGTGCGTGGTTTAATCTTGATGGCAGCGGTAATTTTTGATAAATATAAACAAAAAATATTTAGATAAAATTATCGGGGGTAAAATGCCTCAACATAAACAGGATTCACAAACTAATCCTTTACTTCCCGGGTATGACTTTAATGCTTATTTAGTGGCAGGTTGTACCCAAATTGAAAAATCAAATGAACTGGATTTTCCTATTTACCGTCCAAATGGAATGAATGGTTATATTCTCAATTTAACCATAAAAGGAAAAGGTTCAGTTTTCCAAAATGATCACCAATTTGATTGCAATGTTGGTGATCTTCTTTTATTTCCACCGAATGCCGTTCACGATTATCAACGCTCTCCTGATTCTGATTCTTGGCATCACCAATGGATTTATTTCAGAGCCAGAACCTTATGGAAGGATTGGTTAAAATGGAGTGATACTATTGAAAATGTAGGCAGATTAACTATTCCAGATCAGAAAACATATCAAAATATCTTGGCTTTATTTCAACAAATTGAAAAAGAGTACAACTCTAATCGTTTGTTTTCTGAAGCAATGTCTATGTGCTTACTTGAACAATTAATTATTACCTGCATTGAGCTAGAGCCTTCTAATCAAAAAAGGAAAATAGAGCCAAGAATATTAGATGTGTGTAATTTAATCTCACAAGATATTCACTTAAACCATAAAATTGAAGAATTAGCAGAATATATCCACATATCTCCTTCTCGTTTAACTCATTTATTTGTAGAACAAGTAGGTACAAGTATTGTGAAATGGCGAGAAGAACAGAGAATGATAAGAGCAAGGCACTTATTGCATACCTCGAACGCCCCTATTTATCATATTGCCCGTCAGCTAGGTTATGACGATCAACTCTATTTCACTCGATTATTTAAACGTTATACAGGGCTAAGCCCTTCGGCGTTTAGGGATTCGAGATAAAATTGTGATCTTAATCTCATTTAAAATGATGTAGCTGTTTTGTCCATATAAATAGCTGTTTATCCCCTAACTCTATTTAAATTTGGGTGTTAGTCTAGCACTCAATTAGATATTATTAGGGGGTATTTTATGTCAGAAGCACAAAAAGCCATTACTGAAGGAAAGGTTTCTCTAGGCATTGAATTTGGTTCAACCCGCATTAAGGCTGTTTTAATTGATGAGAAAGGCGATATTCTTTCTGTTGGCGGATTTAATTGGGAAAATCATTTTGTCGATGGTGTTTGGACTTATCCTTTAGACGAAGTTTGGACGGGCGTTCAAGCTGCTTACAAAGCATTATCCGAAAATGTGCAGCAGCAATATGGGCAACCATTGCAAAAAATAGCCAATATTGGCATTAGTGCGATGATGCACGGCTATTTAGCGTTTAATCAACAAAATGAGTTGCTTGTGCCATTCCGCACTTGGAGAAATAATTTCACTGCTGAAGCCTCTCATCAATTAACTCAACTCTTTAACTATAATATTCCACAACGTTGGAGTATTGCTCATCTCTATCAAGCTATTTTGAATAAGGAAGAACATCTACCTGAGGTTAATTTTATAACAACCTTAGCAGGTTATGTGCACTGGCAATTAACGGGCGAAAAAGTGTTAGGTATTGGCGATGCGTCAGGTATGTTCCCGATAGACTTAGCTACGCAAAACTACAATGCTCAAATGCTTTCTCAATTCGATGAACTGATTAAAGATAAACAATTTGGTTGGTCTTTATCAGATATCTTACCGAAAGTGTTAGTAGCAGGCGAAAAAGCAGGCATTTTAACCGAGAAAGGAGCATTATTGCTTGATCCAACAGGTTCATTAAAAGCGGGTTCTATACTTTGCCCACCTGAAGGCGATGCTGGCACGGGAATGGTCGCAACCAATAGTATTTCTGAGAAAACAGGCAATATTTCCGCAGGAACTTCTGCTTTTGCGATGATCGTACTACAGAAAGAGCTCTCAAAAGTGTATGAAGAATTGGATATGGTCACAACACCAACAGGTAAGTTAGTTGCTATGGCTCATTCTAATAACTGTTCTTCAGATATTAATGCGTGGGTTGGATTATTTAAAGAAACCTTGTCAGCTCTCAATTTATCTTGTGATACAGATACCTTATACCAAACTCTCTTTTTAAAAGCCTTAGAGGGAGATGCCGATTGCGGTAATTTACTCTCTTATGGATTTTATTCGGGCGAGCATATCGTGGGGTTATCAGAAGGTTGCCCTACCTTTATGCACCCCGCCAATGCGAATTTTAATTTAGCGAATTTTATGCGAGTTCATCTCTACACAGCATTTGCGGCAATGAAGATTGGAATGGATATTTTAATGCAGCAAGAAATGGTGGAAATTACGCAAATTCTTGGACACGGCGGTATTTTTAAAACTGAAAATGTCGCTCAAAAATTCTTAGCTTCTGCCCTAGATGTACCTATTGCCACAATGCAAACCGCAAGTGAAGGCGGTGCTTGGGGCATTGCATTATTAGCTAATTATCTCAATGAACATCAAAAAGGGATTTCGTTAGACGATTATCTCAATCATCAAATTTTTAATACTACTTCTGTTTCTGTTGCAGAGCCTGATGCGGAAATCTCAGCAGGTTTTGATGCCTTTATGCAACGTTATAAAAAAGGACTAGGAGTAGTAAAAGAAGCCGTTTTAGCATTTAAAGAATAGGAGTTTTCTGATGGAATTTATTAAATCACTCGAGGCTTGGTTTATTGTTGGTAGCCAACATTTATATGGGGCTGAAGCGTTAAAACAAGTAGAAAAAGATGCAGCGGAAATTGTCGATTACCTTAATCAACAAAATCCGTTTGTCAAAATCAAACTAAAACCTGTTGCAACAACACCTGAAGAAGTGTTTGCTGTATGTAAGGAAGCGAATA
Source organism: Mannheimia kashgarensis (assembly GCF_041807705.1). Taxonomy (NCBI): domain Bacteria; kingdom Pseudomonadati; phylum Pseudomonadota; class Gammaproteobacteria; order Pasteurellales; family Pasteurellaceae; genus Mannheimia; species Mannheimia kashgarensis. The sequence continues at coordinate 52,030 of NZ_JBGTYY010000005.1, read as the reverse complement.
ATCAAGAAAACTGTATCGGTGCGATTGCGTGGATGCACACCTTCTCACCAGCCAAAATGTGGATTGCAGGGCTACAAGCATTCTCTAAACCTTTAGTGCAGTTCCATACTCAATTTAATCGCCATATTCCGTGGGATAAAATTGATATGGATTATATGAATTTGCACCAGACCGCTCACGGTGATCGTGAATTTGGTTTCCTTGTCTCTCGCCTACGTTTACCAAGAACGATAGTTGTAGGGCATTGGCAAGATGAAAGCGTATTAGATAAATTCAATCGTTGGATGCGTGTGGCGGTTGCAATTTACGATCATAAACAACTTAAGATTGCTCGATTTGGCGATAATATGCGAGAAGTTGCAGTAACAGAGGGCGATAAAGTAGAAGCTCAAAAAGTCTTTGGTTACAGCGTGAATGGTTATGGCGTTTATGAACTGGCAGAAGCGATTGATGCTATCTCTGATGAAGATGTTCGCAAATTATTGGCAGAATATGACCGCTTGTATAATGTTGAAGAGAGCTTGAAAGAAAAAGGTTCAGCAAGAGAATCATTAGAATATTCAGCTCGTATTGAAATTGGCTTAAAAACCTTCTTGGATAATGGCGGATTTAAAGCCTTTACCGATAACTTCCAAAACTTAAATGGCATTAAACAATTACCCGGCTTAGCGGTACAACGCTTAATGGAACAAGGTTATGGTTTTGGTGGCGAGGGCGATTGGAAAACCGCTGCTCTTGTGCGTGCCGTTAAAGTAATGGGATATGGCTTACCAAATGGTTCGTCTTTTATGGAAGATTACACCTACGACTTAGATGAGAAAAACCAAGTCGTGCTAGGGGCTCATATGCTTGAAGTTTGCCCATCAATAGCGAAAGAAAAATCGAAGTTAGCAATTAGACCTCTTGGCATTGGCGGTAAAGCTGACCCTGTTCGTTTAATTTTCAGCGGAAAGGCTGGTAAAGCGGTTAATGCAACAGTGGTTGATATGGGTGAGCGTTTCAGAATGGTGGTAGCGGATTTAGATGCTATCGACGCACCAAACCAAATGCCAAATTTACCTGTTGGACACGCATTCTGGAAACTTCAACCTAACTTTGATGTTGGCACACAAGCGTGGATTTTAGCAGGCGGAGCTCATCACAGTGCTTATAGTTTAGATATTGATGCGGATATGCTTCGTACTTTTGCAGAATATTTTGGTATTGAATTTATTCACATCAATGAAAAAACGGAACTACCACAACTTAAAAATGAATTACGCTGGAATGATTTAGCATATAAATTTGCTAAGTAAAGAGTGCGTTTTATAAAATAACCGCTTGTAAACTTAAATTACAAGCGGTCATTTTTTCCTGATTTTTTACAAACTACTTGTCCAAAATAGTTTTAATCAACAGCATTAGTGCTGCGGCATCATCAACCAATCCAAGCGGGCCTAGAATTGCTTCAGGCAGAATATCAACAGGGCTGAACATATAAATTAAGATAATTGCAATCTTAATCCATTTTATTTTGTTAGTTGGGGATTTTGTTTGGATTCTGCTCATTTGTGTTCCTATAAACTTTCTACAAAAAACGGTAACCACTCTTCTGCGGTGGTATCGTGATCAAAATTATTGACCACATCAATGCGTAAAGATTCACACACTTGATTTGCCCCTTTCGCTTTTAAGGCATCTTCAACAATATTTACCGCATTGCAGAATGTATCGTAATCAGTGCTGCCTAAGCCAATAACGCCAAATTTCATTGAGTTGAAATCAGACGTGCTATTCGCTAAATCGTCAAATAAAGGTTGAATATTTTCGGGCAATTCGCCTGCTCCGTGTGTAGAGGTAACCACAATTAAATGTGATTTCCCTTCAATATCTGAAAGGGTTGCTTGGTTGTGTAATTCTACTTCAAAGCCTTGCTCGGTTAATACATCATTAATGTGGTCTGCAACATATTCCGCACCGCCTAAGGTGCTGCCTGTGATAATGCAAATAGATGTCATAATAGCTCTCTTATAAATAATTTTTGGCTATTCTAGCTAAGAAAACGTGCTTTGCAAGCGATTATTCTAAAGATTATATTTTATAACTTTTGGTTATTTTGCAAACAACAAAAAGCCAAGTAAGTTAGCTTAAAATAAACTATTGAGGAGTATTTATGCGTTTTTCTAAATCAATGTTAAGTGTTTTGTTATTGGATTCAAGCTCTTTGGTGTTGGCAGCCCCAGCGAATACATTAATTAACTGTGTTGCAACACCTCCAATGAAACTAAGCCCTGCTATTACCAATGATGCTAACGATTTCAACGCCAGCTCTCAGCAAATTTATAACCGCCTGTTGAAGTTTAAAGATGGTGAATTAACTGTTGAGCCAAGTTTGGCTGAAAAATGGGAAATCAGTGAAGATGGTTTAACTTACCTTTTTCATTTAAGGAAAGATGTTAAATTCCATTCAAATAAAACTTTTACACCAACACGCCCTTTAAATGCTGATGATGTACTATTTTCATTTAAGCGTCAGTTAGATGCTAACCACCCATATCATAAGGTATCAGACGGCACATATTTTTACTATCACTGGATGAACCTGCCGAAAATTTTGAAGTCGGTAGAAAAAATTGATGAACATGCCGTGAAAATTACATTACATCAGCCAAATACGCCATTTTTAACCACCGTTGCTATGGATTTCCTCTCCATTTATTCAAAAGAATATGCGGATAAATTACTTGCAGAGGGTAAGCCTGAATTGCTTGATCAAATCCCAATCGGTACAGGGCCGTTTATTTTCCAAGCATATCAAACCGATCAAGATGTTCGTTATACCGCAAATGCGGATTACTTTGAGGGAAAAGCAAAGTTTGATAGGCTTGTTTTTAGTATCACGCCCGATGCAGGCACACGCTATGCAAAATTAAAAGCTGGTGAATGCGATGTGATTGATTTCCCGAATATTTCGGATATTGCTCAAATGAAGCAAGATCCAAAAGTCAATTTATTAGCAAGGGAAGGGCTAAATTTAGCTTATATCGGCTTAAATAATACCAAGCCTGCTTTAAATAATGCCAAAGTTCGCCAAGCATTGCATTATGCAACAGACAAGAAAACCATTGTTGAGGCGATTTATCAAGGGGGGGGAAGCGTTGCCATTAATCCGTTCCCTAATGCGGTATTAGGCTATAACGCTGAGTTGCCACAATATGAATTTAACTTAGAAAAAGCAAAATCTCTGCTGGTGGAAGCTGGTTTTGCAGACGGCTTTGAAACAGAAATTTGGGTGCAACCGGTTGTACGTCCTTCAAATCCAAATCCTCGTCGAACGGCTGAAATTATTCAGGCGGATTGGGCAAAAATTGGGGTAAAAGCCAAATTAGTTACCCACGAATGGGCTGATTTTAATAAACGCACCCGTGAAGGCGAATTTTTTGCCGGAACTTATGGTTGGACAAGTCGCAACGGCGATCCCGATAACTTCCTCTTCCCGTTATTGAGCAAATCCAATATTCCGGGAACAAATTATGGACGTTGGAGTGATGAGAAATTTGAGCGATTATTAGCCACAGCCGTTCAAGCTCAAAACCGTGAGGAGCGGGCTAAGCTCTATCAGCAAGCCGTAGAGATAGTAAATGAACAAACGCCGTTTATTCCTCTTGCTCACGCTATCAACTATGTGCCATTAAGTAAAAGAGTTCAGGGTTTTGTGCAAAATCCGTTTGGTTACACACCATTCTATGGGGTGAGTTTAGCGGAGTAATATGTCATACAAGCGGTCTATTTTTGCCACTTTTTTGCAAAGTTCGGTGGAGAATAGACTGCTTTTCTTTTAGAATGAGCTACCTTTCTGTCTATACGGATAAGATATATGAAAAAGATATTCCCTTTGGCTCTCTTACTTACGCTTACAACTCCAATCAATGCAGATGAAGGTAATCACACTCAGATTTGTGCTGAGCAACAACATCAAATGATTGCTCATCATTTTAAGATTGCTCAAGAGCAACTTTCTGCTCGTGCTTTAGCCTCTGCCTGTAAAACTGCTCCTAACAATTCAGCGGAAACCTTAGTGAGTTATGCGGTTATAGAACCTAAATACAGCAAAGAAAATTATCAAGACGATCACGAAAATACGCCGAAATGGACGTTGTTTGTTGCCCGTGTGAATGAAAATTCGATATTGCAATCGTGGGCAAAGGAAATGGAGATAGACGCTGCTCTTAATGTGAATGCTGATAGCCTTAAAATTGATACCGTCCGTTACATTTTAAACGATAAAGTAAGAGCTTTCGGCGTGAGGTTTAATAACGCTGCTCGTGGTCCAAGTGCTCCTGAGTATTCTGCAAATGATCATTTGATGTTATTTGTGCCGGAAAAAGAAAAGTTAAAACTTGTTTTTGATTATCCGATGGCTTTTTGGTCTATTTTAGATGATAAAGAAACCAAAACGGAAACGACAAACTTGGTATTGCAAATGGATAACAAACAGACCAACGGCTTCAATGATATTATTGTCAAAGCGGATATTACCCAACATATCTGGAGTACGGGGTTTTATGATATAGGCAGGGAGTTAAAATCAGAAAACTATCGCCAAGAAAAAGTGCGATTAAAATATAATGGCAGCCGTTACTCTCCAGTAGAAAAAGCAGAATGGCTGCACTAATTGCAAATTTTTGAGAAAAAATTACCGCTTGTAAGCGGTAATTTTGTTTTTTACGAAGAAATTTTGCAACGAGCTATCTCTTTTTCATAAATAGGTAATGTAAACTTAATTGCATCTTCTTCGCTCATTGCATCTGTGTCTGCTTTTGTTTTTACAAAGAATGGTTTGGTAGTAGCTTTAACAATTTCTTCTTTTTCTTCTGCTGTTGGTGGAATAAATGGTGGTAAGTTCTCATAACCCGCTTGACGTAATAGAACTTCAGCAAGTTTTTGTCCAGCACTGGTTGCAAAGAAATCATCAGCTTCTTTAATTTCTTCTTCAGTCAAGATACCTTTAAAATATGGCTCAAGTACTTCTAGATAGTTTGGATTACCCTCGATGCTACCTAAACACGCACGTTGTATTTCATTGAGTTCATATTCAGATTTAATTGAGTTTACTATCATCGCTCGATTAATAGTCACTTGAAAATCCATATAAGGGCTTTTAATAAGATATTTTTCGATATCAGCAGGATTTGCTGGAGATACAGCAAACGCTTTTTGTGAGTGCGTTATTAAAGCTGCAGAGATAACGAAAGACAAAGCAGAGAATTTAATTAATTTTTTCATCATAGAGTAGAATCCTTGTATTTAAGGGTTAAAATGAGCCTCTTATCTTATCTTATCTTATCTTATCTTATCTTATCTAGATATTTTTTTCGCTAAATAGCAAATTTTTGAGAAAAAATAACCGCTTGTAAGTAACAAGCGGTTATTTTCGTTCATTTTTTGCAACTTAAATTAAAGAAATTTCGCTTTTAACTCTTTTACAACTGCTTTTTGTTGTGCGTTGAGTTTTGTCATTGGTTCACGGCAGTAGCCTGCTTGAACACCTTCTTCTTCTAATAAACCTTTGATGGTTTGGTATAAGCCGTTGCCTAAAATACCTTCAATTAAGTCGTTTGTAACGTGTTGAATTTCAAGTGCTTCTTTGATTTTACCTTGCTGAGCTAATTCAAAAATTTGTCTTGCACGAATACCGTTTACGTTAAAGGTTGAGCCGATTGCACCATCTACGCCTAATACCGCAGCAGGTAACATCATTTCATCAAAACCAGCCCAGATTAGGTGGTTCGGGTAGGCTTTTTTCAAGCGTTCTAATAGGTAGAAATCGCCAGCGGTAAATTTAACACCTAAGATTTTCGGGTTTTTGTAAAGCTCGCCGAATTGCTCAATCCCCATATTCACACCTGTTAGGAATGGAATAGAGTACACGATCATATTATTGCCTGTTTCTGCAATAATGGTGTCGTAGTAGTATTTGATTTCAGGGAAGCTGAATTTGTAGTAGAACGGTGTTACCGCTGATAAGCTGTCATAGCCTAATTCTGTTGCGTATTTACCTAATTCCACTGCTTCTTTTAAGTTTACACTACCCACTTGAGCGATTAAGGCAATGTCATCTTTCGCTTCATCTTTTGCAATGCGGAAGATCTCTTTTTTCTCTTCGGTTGAAAGCATAAAGTTTTCGCCCGTTGAGCCGCCAACGTATAAACCGTCCACTTTCATTTTATCGATGTTGTGGCGGATAATTTGGCGTAAGCCTTGTTCATTGATTGAGCCGTCTTCGTTAAAAGAAACGAGTAACGCACTAAAAATACCTTTTAAACTTTTCATTTGAATCTCCGGAGTTTTTGAAAGAGTTAATTTTTCTTAAAATGATGTTCTGCCCACCAAGCTGCCCCGATTAAGCCGGCATCTTGCCCTGATTTGGCATTTTCTAATGTACAGTGATAAACGGCTGGAAGTTCAGCAAGAAAACGTTGAACGAGCGGTAAATAACCTTCTGCCAAACCCACGCTGCCACCTAACACCACTTTTTGAATATCCAAGCTGATTTTTAAATCAGCAATTAAGTTTGCAATCGCTTTTGCAGATTTTTCCACTAATTCGACCGCTTGTGAGTTGCCTTGTCTGAAACGCTCAAACACCTCTTTTGGCGAACAAGGGGAATCCCATTTGCTGGCGGAGGCTTCAATCGCACGCCCTGCGGCAACGGCCTCCACACAACCGACACGCCCACAGCCACACACAGGCCCGTTCGGATCAGCCAACGTATGCCCGATATGCCCTGCAATGCCGTTTGAGCCGATTTGCAGGTCACCATTTAAAATAATGCCACCGCCGACACCTGTAGATACGGTAATAAAGACGAAATTTTTGACCGCTTGTTGGTCTTCATTTAAATATTCGGCACACACCGCCGCTTGCACGTCATTTAATAACGCAATCGATTTATCGGTATGGCGAGCAATGCTTTCTTTTAACGGAAACTCGGCTAAACCACCCAAGTTTTTCGGATTTAACGCAGTCAGCACACCATTATTGATAATGCCTGTGGAGGCAACTGCAACAAAATCAAATTGCCCTTGATAAATTTGTACAATTTCCGCAATGGCTTGATGTAAACTTTCAGCTTGATCGGCTTGGGGTTTATCGGTTGGGGTTTGAATTTGCTTGCGTTGTTCCACTTGATTGTGCTGAACAATCGCCGTTGCAATTTTTGTGCCGCCAATATCAATCGCTAAACAACGCATACTTTCCCCTATTTTTGAGCCGATTTTACAGAATCCGCAAACCAGCTAACGATATGCTCCAAGCGAGTTAATGCTGAACCAACGGTAACGTAATCTGCCCCAATTTCAATCGCCACTTTGGCAAGCTCTGGCGTGTTATAACGCCCTTCCGCCATTACATTACAGCCTGCGGCTTTTAAATCTTTCACTAATTGATAGTCTGGCTCATCTGGCACTTCACCGCCTGTATAGCCCGACATTGTGCTGCCGACAATATCAAAACCAAGTTGTTGGCAATGCAAACCCTCTTCCAAATTGGAGCAATCCGCCATTGCTAAACAACCTTTTTCGTGAATGCGTTTAACCGCCTCTTCAATGCTGACAGGGCGAGTGCGGAATGTGCCATCAACGGCGATAACATCTGCCCCAGCTTCGGCTAAGGCATCAATATCTTCTAAGAATGGGGTGATACGAACGGGGGAATCTGGCAAATCACGTTTTACAATGCCGATAATCGGCACATCAACAACGGCACGAGTTGCTTTTAAATTTTCTACGCCCTCAATGCGAATGCCTTTTGCTCCACCAATAACAGAAGCAGCCGCCATAGCAGCCACAATTTCAGGTTTATCCATCGGACCATCATCAACCGGTTGGCAAGAAGCAATCAGCCCGTTTTGGATTTTATTTAAAATAGTATGACGAGATACAGACATAATCTTTTCCTTTTTGTACTGCAAAAAGTAGCCATAGACTAGATTTTGTTTATGAAGAAATACTCCAAATAATTATAAACCTATAAATTTTTACTACAAATGGAAAAATAAGAAAATGTGAGCTAGATCTCATTTTTTGTGAAAGTTTAGAAAAAGAAATAGCCGTTAATTTTGCAACTAACGGCTATTTTTTTAGGTTTGAATTAGCACATCTGCACCTATTCCTAATTTATTGTGCAAATTTCTAATCATATTTAGGGTGAGTGGTCGGGTTTTATTAAAAATCTCATAAACCCTGTTTGGTTTACCGATAATCCCATCAAGATCTTTAATTTCCATTCCTTGTTGTTCCATTCTGAATTTGATAGCTTCTATAGGATCAGGTAAGTCAATGTGATAATGTTTGCTTTCATAATTCTCAATGAGGCTTATCATTACATCGAAATAATCTAGCTCATCGGTAGTTAATTCATCTTCACGATCAAATAAAGGCTCAACCGCCTTAAGTGCATTTTGGTAATCTGTTTCCGTTCTGATTGGAGTTATATTCATTTTTTACCTCTATAATTCGATTTCATCAGCGTTTATGCGATCATATTCGGCGTGTGTTCCGATAAATTTTATATAAACAGCCCCTAATCTAAAGGCTACTGCTATGATTAAGCGATGATCATTACCTTTAATATTAAATACAACACGTCTATTTTTCAGGATACTGGCATTTTTATATTGAGCTTTAATATCGTGAGCAGTTTGCCAATTTGCCTTTTTAACCTCTGCTACCCACGCTTTTAATGGTTGCTCTGTTTCGGGATATTTGGTGTAGTAATCAATTAAGGTTGAAGTTGAGATTATTCTCATAATTTTCCTAAATTCAAAAGTCTATCTATATGATAATCCCAATTTGGGATTAAGTAAATATATTGGAGAATTTATAGAAGTAGAAGATAAGATGATGAATTGGCGGAAGTGTATGGGAGTCGAACCCACCCGAGAACGCTGGCGTCCTCAACAGGATTTGAAGTCCTGCCACCTCACCAGAGATGACACACTTCCGAATGTGTAGCAATATTGTACTTTATTTATTAGAATAATCCAAAACATTCTCTCGATAAAATTTTATGCAACAACTATTCCGACAAATTCCCTCACTCGACCTACTTCTGAAAAAGCCACAAGCGGTCGAATTATGCCAAAAATTTGCTTATTCTACGGTTGCAGAACAAGCACGATTATTGATTAACCAAGCCCGTCAATTTATCGCTCAGCATCAAGCATTACCGAGCTTTATCTCAGAGGAAAAGGCATTTTTCTCCATATTAGAAAGCAATCTGCAAGCCTTAAGCAACGTTAAGATCAGAACTGTTTTTAATTTAACAGGCACGGTGCTGCATACTAATTTGGGGAGAGGATTGTGGTCGGAAAAAGCGATTGAAGCTGCCACAAACGCAATGCGACAAAACGTTGCGTTAGAATTTGATATTGATGAGGGCAAACGCTCGCATCGAGACAATTATATATCCGAACTTTTGCAAATCTTAACGGGGGCGGAGGCAGCTTGTATCGTAAATAACAATGCCTCTGCGGTGTTGTTGATGCTCGCCACTTTCGCACAAGGTAAAGAGGTTATTGTTTCTCGCGGTGAACTGGTTGAAATCGGTGGATCATTCCGTATTCCTGATATTATGGCTCAAGCAGGGTGTAAATTGGTGGAAGTCGGCACAACTAATCGCACTCATTTAAAGGATTATCGCAACGCAATCACTGAAAACACTGCCTTTTTGATGAAAGTTCACACGAGCAACTATCATATTGAGGGGTTTACTAGCTCAGTATCGGAAGAAGAGCTAGTCGCACTCGGTAAAGAGTTTAATCTGCCTGTGATTACCGATTTAGGCAGCGGCTCGCTTACCAATATGCAGGCACTCAATTTACCCGCGGAGCCAATGGTGCAACAAAAAGTGGCAGCAGGGGTGGATTTAGTTTCTTTCTCGGGCGATAAATTATTGGGTGGGCCTCAAGCGGGCATTATCGTGGGGAGTAAAGCGATGATTAGCCAACTGCAACAGCACCCACTTAAACGAGTGTTACGTTGCGATAAAGTGATTTTATCCGCCCTTGAAGCAACGCTCCGCCACTATTTATTCCCTGAAAAATTAACGGACGATTTACCGACGCTTAATTTGCTCACACAATCGCTCGAGGAGTTACAGCACAAGGCAGAACGCTTGAAAAACGCCTTAAACAAGCGGTTAAATGCCGATTATATTTTGCAAATTGAGCCGAGCCCCGCTCAAATTGGCAGCGGTGCATTGCCTTCGGAAAGATTGCCATCGGTGGCAGTAACGATTTCCGCTGAAAAACAGCGCGATTTACTTGCGTTAGAAAAACAGTTCAAAACCTACCCAAGCCCCATTATTGGACGCATTGCACAGAGTAAAATGTGGTTGGATTTAAGATCGGTGGCGGAGTTTGAAAAGTTGATTGAGATGTTGGGATATTAGTGACGGTAGGGACAGGTCCTGTGCCTGTCCGATAAATTACAGAAACAGAATAAGATAAAGGAATCCTTATGGATCTACACCACATTCGGGAAGACTACACCAAAAAAGTGCTTTCTATTAAAGATTGCCATTCAAGCCCAATCACCCAGTTTGAGCAGTGGTTGAGTGAAGCTATTAATACGAAAGTGAATGAGCCGACTGCAATGAATATTGCGACAGTTGCAGAGAATGGTCGCCCGAGTAGCAGAATGGTTTTACTGAAAGAAGTTAATCCACAGGGTTTTGTCTTTTTTACCAATTATCAGAGCCGAAAAGGGCTGGAAATTGCTGAAAATCCGTTTGGTTGCTTAACGTTCTTTTGGTCGGAATTACAACGTCAAGTGCGGGTGGAAGGGCGAATTGAGAAAATTCCAGAGGCGGAGTCTGATGCTTATTTTGCCTCTCGTCCTTATACTAGCCGTTTAGGGGCGTGGGCGAGCGAACAAAGTCTGCCGATTGAAAACTACAAAGCGCTATTGTTGAAATCTGCCAAGTTTGCATTGCAATTTCCACTTGAAGTACCTCGTCCTCCGCGTTGGGGTGGTTATATTTTGATTCCAGATTGTATTGAATTTTGGCAAGGAAGAAGTAGCCGCTTGCACGACCGTATTCAGTATAAGTTAGTATCAGGGGCGTGGGAAAAGGTGAGGTTATCGCCCTAAGTTCTGATTTTGAATTTGGTATAAAGAAAGATAGAATATTGGGAGAGCTTTATCTGTAAGGGGGCTATATGGAACTGACGTTATCACACGAATTATCTCAGTTAGATCAGAAAAAAAGTTTTTATACTGATGATGAATTGGAATTGCTAGATAAATTAGAAAAAGGCTTAGTGGAAACTAAATCTCACGATCAGGTAATGGAAAATCTGCGTAAAAAGCTAGGATTAACTGAAAAATGATGAAGTTTGATTACAACATTGTTTGGTTAGAAAAAGCAGAAATTAAATTACTCCATCAAGCGGATTATATTTTGCAACAATCTCAAAATCCGATTATTGCAGAACAATTTTATGACGCAATCAAAAGCGAAGTGGATAAACTTTCCTATACGGCAGATGTTTATCGGCTGCGTAAGAAAAAAGAAATTCCGATTTTAAACGGTAAATATCAAGTAAAATTCCTGATTGGTCAGGAAAATGTTTATATTGTGGATTTTAAATCTGCTCGCCAAAATAGTTACTAATTTATAAGGACTATCAATGATTATCTGTACTGCTGGCCACGTCGATCACGGCAAAACCTCTCTTTTACACGCCTTAACTGGCACGAATACTACCCATTTACCCGAAGAACAAAAACGTGGACTGACGATTGATTTGGGCTATGCTTATTTACCCATTGAGAACGATATTTTAGGTTTTATTGATGTGCCGGGGCATCAGCGTTTTTTATCCAATATGTTGGCTGGACTTGGCGGAATTCATCACGCCTTGTTGGTGATTTCTGCCGAAGAAGGGATTAAGCCGCAAACCGAAGAGCATTTAGACATTCTCCGCCTGCTGAATTTTCAGCACATTATGATTGTGATTACTAAAGCTGATCGAGCTGAAGAGTCGCAAATTCATCAGCTAATTGAGCAAGTGAAAACCGCTTATCCGTTTTTAGCAGAATCGAAAACTTTTATTACTTCAGCGAAAACCTTGCAAGGTATTAAGGAACTAAAGGCGTATTTAATTGAGATTAATCAGCAAAACACTCAAATAAACAAACCGTTTCGTTATGCCATTGACCGTGTGTTTAATGTGAAAGGGGCTGGATTAGTGGTAACTGGCACAACGGTGGCAGGGCAAGTGAGAGTTGGTTCAGTGCTATTTTTATCGAACGGTAAAAAAGTGCGTGTGAAAGCCATTCATGCCCAAAATACGCCATCGGAAACGGGTTCTGCTGGGCAACGTTTGGCGTTGAATATCGCTAATGTAGAAAAAGAAGAAATCAAGCGTGGCGATTGGATTACCGAGCTTGAGCCAACATTTGCGACCGATCGCATTACCGTCCAACTTACCGCTAACCAAGCCTTCAAAGAGAATAGCATTATTCACTTGTACCATTTCGCCTCGCATATTACGGGTAAACTCAATTTACTTGAGGGCAAACAAGCGGTCAAAAATCAGCAATTTTTTGCAGAAGTGATTTTAGACGAGCCGTTACATATTGCGGTAAATGATAAGTTGATTATCCGTAGTGGCGATGATAGCCAAACATTAGCGGGGGCGGAGGTGCTAGAGATCCACTCACCCAAACGCCACAAACGCACCGATGAACGTTTGGCATTGGTAAAAAATTTAGCAAAAACGACCGCTTGTAATGATTTTGCCGCACGTCTTAATCTCTATCTGCAAAAAAAAGCCATTGATTTGCCATTGCTATTATGGGCGGAGCAATTGACTACGAAAGCGGTAGCAAAATTAGGGTTTGATGTCTCTTCAAAATGGCTATTTAATCACGAATTTAAATCCCAAGCCCAACAACGGGTGATAGAAAACATAACAACCTATCACCAACAACATCAAGATCAAATAGGCGTCACCAAAGCACGGCTTTATCGTATAGCATTATTGGATTTGCCCGAAAGTTTAGCCAATCAATTTATTGAAGAGCTAGTGGCAGAAAACCGATTAGCAAACAGCCGAGGCTGGTTACATTTGCCTGAACATCGTGTTGAACTTAATGCAGAAGAGTTGCAAATGTGGCAACAAATTCGACCGCTTTTTGAGGCAACTAACCAAGCACTTTGGGTGCGTGATGTAGCAAGCCAGCTTTCTGTAGAGGAGGTGCAAATGCGTAATCTTTTATATAAAGCAGGAAAATTAGGCTATCTTATTCCTATTGTGAAAGATCGCTTTTTATTAAGTGAACAAATCAGTGAATTCGCGACCTTAATTAAGCGGTTTGTGGCAAAACAGGGAGCGATTTCAGTCAATCAATTGCGTGATGAATTAGGCTATGGGCGAAAATTAACCGTGCAGTTAATAGAATATTTTGATCGTTCAGGCTTTTTAAGACGTAAAGGTGATGTGCATTTATTAAGAGATAGCAAAACGTTTTAGGTAGGGGTAAAGCTAAAATAAACCGCAATAAATAACGCATAAATGAATGCACAAAAAAGGCACTTGCCAAACGCAAGTGCCTTATGTTTTACACAATCATTTATTAATGATTATTTCCAACGGTAACCTACACCTGCACCTACTACTGGAGAGCCAGATGTGGTTGCAGAAGCACCTACTTTATAGTTAAATTTACCGCTATTAGAGTTACCCGTTAAACCGATAGCAATCGCTTGTTGGCCATTATAATGACCTGCACCTGCCGTGATGTAGTGAGCACCTTTTTCGCCCGCAGTTGGCATCATAGATAACGCGGCTGTGCCTGCAATACCAGCACTTAGGTTTTTGTCAAGCTTGTTTACTCGAGTTTCTAACACAGTTGTTCTGTTTTCTAACGCAGATACTCTAGCTTTAGTTGGTGTAATGTCTGACACTTGTGTTGCTAAAGTAGTTACTTGGCCTTTTAACGTATCGAAATTAGTTACATCAACTTTGTTAACAAGTGCATCTGTATTGCTTCTAATTTTAGCTGCATTGCCATCAATCTTAGTTTTGTTGGTTTCTGTAGCAGTTTTGTTTTTCGCAATGTTAGCTTTGTTGCTTGCAACGCCTGCTTTATTTTCTACAATATCCATTGCATTCTTATCAGTTGCTTCTGCAACAGAATTCACATAGCCCACTGTTTCAGCAATTGTTTCTTCAACATATTCAACATCCGCTTTATTTGCCTGTAATTTTGCAATTTCAGTATTATTGTTGTTTACATTATCTTGAATGTAGTAGAAGTCTCTTTGCTCTACTTTGGTTTTTAGTGCGTCTGCGTTCGCGTTTACTTTTGCGTCAGTGTCGGCAAAGTTTTTAGCGGTGTCTGCTTGGTTAGCCGTAATTTGTGCCTGAAGGCCTTCAATTTTAGCAACTTCTGCTTTGTTGTTAGCAATATCTGCTTTATTTTCTGCAATATCCATTGCATTCTTATCAGTTGCTTCTGCAACAGAATTCACATAGCCCACTGTTTCAGCAATTGTTTCTTCAACATATTTAACATCTGCTTTATTTGCCTGTAATTTTGCAATTTCAGTATTATTGTTGTTTACATTATCTTGAACGTGGTAGAAGTCTCTTTGCTCTACTTTGGTTTTTAGTGCCTCTGCGTTCGCGTTTACTTTTGCGTCAGTGTCGGCAAAGTTTTTAGCGGTGTCTGCTTGGTTAGCCGTAATTTGTGCCTGAAGGCCTTCAATATCCATTACATTGTTATTAACTATGTCTGTAAGACCGTTTACATAAACTGCTGTTGCAGCAATGTTTGCTTGGTTGAATATAATATCAGATGCTATATTTGCTACAGTATCTACATCCTTTTTAAGACGAATAATTTCTTCAGCAGTTGCAACTATTGCTATACTAGTATTAGTTGCAAACTCGTCGATATTTGAGTTTTTCTTTACTAATGTATCATTTGGACCTGGAATATAAAAGCTAATTGGATTTTTACTAATATCATTAGCTATACCCATACCACTCATTCCCATAATTGCTAATGCCGTAACAACTACAAGTGATTTTGAGCGAGACGTAGCTAATTCTGAGCAAGCCACAGATTGACCAAGTGCATTTTTCTTCACTTTAAAAATTTTGTTCATAATAGAAACTCCATAAAAAATTGAATTGTATACAATAAAAATTTCTTGCAAGTTCTTATGGGGGTAACAAACAAGAAATACTAGCTAGTGATCATCATATAAGTATATAACCACGATCAGCCCTAATGGTAGTGTTGAATGTGGTGATTGTCAATTTGTTTTCAGTTTTAGCCTGTTTTTTGTGTGGGGGGCGAGAAAAATTGTTTTACTAATCAAATAATCTGTGCTAAAAAATTGCCTTAGTTTTTATGGTGTTTTGAGCGTTTGCTTAAAATAAATGCTTTTTTTATGCTGATTTTTAGGAGCCAATAATGAAAAAATTAGTCAAACTTTCTTTTCTTGCCAGCTTAGTAATGGGTGGGGCATCTGTTCACGCGGCTGAAACGTTTGTGACTATCGGTACGGGTGGTCAAACGGGGGTTTATTATGTGGTGGGGCAGTCTATTTGTCAGTTAGTAAACCGTGATACGGCAAAAACTGGGGTGAAATGTAATGCGCCATCAACGGGCGGCTCGGTGGCAAATTTAAATGCGATTGCAGTGAAAGAAATGGATATGGGAATTGCTCAATCAGATTGGCAATACCACGCTTATAATGGTTCAAGCTCATTTGAAGGTAAGAAAAACGATAAAATCCGTGCAATTTTCTCTCTTCACCCAGAGCCATTTACGGTAATGGCTCGTACTGATGCGAACATTAAATCTTTCGATGACTTAAAAGCAAAACGTGTAAACGTGGGCGATCCGGGTTCTGGTACTCGTGCAACAATGAATGTTATCTTAGCGGCAAAAGGCTGGACGGATAGAGACTTCAAAGTAGCATCAGAATTAAAACCGGCAGAAATGGCGTCTGTAATGTGTGATAACAACTTAGATGCGATCACTTACAACGTAGGTCACCCAAATGGAGCGTTAAAAGAAGCTGCAGCGTCTTGTGATGCGAAATTGGTACCGGTAACAGGCCCTGAAATCGATAAATTAGTGGCTGATCATTCATACTATGCAAAAGCAACTATTCCGGGCGGTTTATATAAAGGTTCTGATGAGCCAACAGAAACCTTCGGTGTATATGCAACTTTAGTAACTTCTGCTGATGTTGATGCCGATAAAGTGTATACCGTGACTAAAGCGGTATTTGATAACTTCGACCGTTTCAAACGTTTACACCCAGCATTTGCAAATTTAAAACAAGATGAGATGATTAAAAATGCACTTTCAGCTCCATTACATGAAGGTGCTGTGCGTTACTACAAAGAGAAAGGTTGGATTAAATAATCCATATTTATCTTAGATTTATGCTTAATCAGCACGTTTTTTAGCGTGCTGGTTTTTTGCATTTATAAGGCTGTTGATAATTTATCGATTTTTCCTTTTGATCGATAAGTTATCCATAGTATTTTATTTAGCAAGCGGTGGTTTTTCCGAGAAAATTTGCAAATTTTTTATAAAATATGACCGCTTGTTTTTTGAGGAATCTATTATGTCGGTTGAATCTAAAGCTGATTACGATGACCTACAAGATATGGTCGCTTCAAATGATACAGGCGGTCGAACACCGTCTGGCTTGGCGAAGAAAGCCATTGTGTATGTCGCTATTCTTTGGTCTATCTTCCAAATTTACTACGCTTCTCCGTTGCCATTTGTTTTTCAAGAATGGCTTACCCAAGCAGGTATTAATTTGAACGTGGTGGTAGATGATACCAAAGCTCGTTCTATCCACTTAGCCTTTGCAATGTTCTTGGCTTTCCTGTCTTATCCTGCCTTTGCAACCTCGCCAAAGCACCGTATTCCAAAAGTTGATTGGGTGTTTGCAATAGTGGGCGCTTGCTTAGCGTTGTACTATATTTTCTTCTATGAAGGATTGGTAAAACGCTTTGGCGCACCTAATACGCAAGATATTATTGCAGGCTGTTTGGGGATTTTATTGGTGCTTGAAGCCACTCGCCGTAGCCTTGGCTTGCCACTTGTGATTATTGCGATGGTATTCTTGGTTTATAATTTCTTTGGGCAGTATTTTCCTGCTGATTGGATTGTAAGCCATCGTTCTGGTTCTCTTTCTCAAATCATTAACCAGCAATGGATTACTACCGAGGGGGTGTTTGGTGTTGCTCTTGGGGTTTCAACCAAATATGTGTTCCTGTTCGTACTATTCGGAGCATTGCTTGATAAAGCAGGAGCAGGTAACTATTTCATCAAAACTGCCTTTGCCTATTTAGGGCATTTGCGTGGCGGCCCGGCGAAAGCGGCGGTAGTTTCTTCTGCATTAACAGGCTTAATTTCAGGCTCATCAATTGCAAACGTGGTAACAACGGGTACGTTTACGATTCCAATGATGAAGCGTGTAGGCTTTACCAAAGAAAAAGCAGGGGCAGTGGAAGTTGCCTCATCGGTAAACGGGCAAATTATGCCGCCGGTAATGGGGGCTGCGGCGTTCTTGATGATTGAATATGTGAATATGCCGTATAGCCAGCTCATCACTCACGCATTCTTACCGGCGTTAATATCGTATATTGCCTTAGTTTATATCGTGCATTTAGAAGCCTGCAAAATGAACTTGCAAGGCTTACCTAGAACTGAAGAACCAAGCCCGATTTTAGTCTTCTTGTTAAGAACAGTAGCCTCAATTTTAGTGATTGTAGGTTTAGCCATTGGGGTTTACTACGGTTTAGGTTGGATTCGTAATGTGGCGGAAGATTATGCTTTCATTATCGTTTGTGCTTTCTTAGGCTTGTGGTATTTATTGGCTATTCGCCGTGTAGCAAGCTACCCTGATTTAGAAGCGGACGATCCAAATTCAGACATTGTTGCTCTACCAAAAAGAAAACCGACAGTAAATGCAGGCTTACATTACCTCATTCCTGTTGTTGTGTTGCTTTGGTGTTTAATGGTGGAAATGCTTTCTCCGGGCTTATCCGCGTTCTGGGGAACAATTACCTTAATTTTCATTCAATTAACCCAACGCCCGTTACTTAATTTCTTCCGCAAAGAGAGCGTAACGAAAGAGATTATTAAACAAGGTGTTCGAGATGTGGTCGATAGCCTTGAGGCAGGTGGTCGTAATATGACGGGTATCGCCCTTGCAACCGCAACCGCAGGGATTATCGTAGGTGTTGTGGCATTAACAGGCTTTGGTGTACAGCTCTCAAGCGTGATTGAATTCCTATCAATGGGCAACATTGTATTAATGTTGATTTTGGTTGCCATCTTTAGCTTAATTCTCGGTATGGGCTTACCAACCACCGCAAACTATATTGTGGTGTCATCATTAATGGCAACGGTTATTGTGGAAGTGGGCCGCCAAAACGGTTTAATTGTGCCACTCATTGCGGTACATTTATTCGTGTTCTACTTCGGGATTATGGCAGATGTTACCCCTCCTGTAGGCTTAGCCTCTTTCGCAGCGGCGGCAATTTCAGGTGGTAGCCCGATTAATACAGGTATGGTGGCGTTTAAATATAGCTTGAGAACCATTATTTTACCGTTCTTGTTTATCTTTAATACTGACTTGTTATTAATTGACTTGCGTTATCCGGGGCACGGATGGGTGGTGTTTATTACTGCAACCATTGGGGTTCTTGCCTTTACTTCGGCAACAATGCAATACATTGTGACCAAAAATAAATGGTGGGAAACCGCATTGCTTGTGGTTGCTGCATTTGCCTTGTTCCGTCCGGGCTTCTTTATGGATAGAATTTATCCGTCAGAACGCCATATTGAGCCGGTACATTTTGAAGAACAACTACTTGAAAGCAAAGTGGGTCAAAATGTTACCTTAAAAGTAGAAGGGCTAAACCCTTACGGTAAAGAAATTGAGTTCTATGCTCAATTACCTGTACCAGAAGGCTCAACTGGCGAAGAACGTTTGAAAAACTTAGGTTTAACGCTTATTCAAACTGATGAGAAAATCGAAGTTGATGGCGTAGAAACACCAAAAGTGGTAATCGATATGGTAGAAATTGATTCTCCTGCTGCAAAAGCAGGCTTAAACTGGGATCAAACCATTCACTATGTTGCTGTGCCACAAGATGCTCCGGCAAAAGATTGGATTTTCATTCCAGCTTTATTACTGGTGTTCGGCATTGTGGCAAACCAACGCCGCAGAGTGAAAAAACAGTAAGATATCTCCTTACTAGCGAAAGTCTCTCCCTTATGGGAGAGACCGATTAAATCGCTCAATGCAATTTAATTAAGGAGAAAAAATGCAAAAATTTATAAAAAAATGACCGCTTGTCTTTTCAAAAGCGGCAGTAAAAGGAAATAACGATGTATAACAAAATTCTTATTGCTATTGATTTAGCAGATCTTAAAAGTGCGAAATATGCAGTTGATACGGCATTACAGATTACCGCAAAAAATCCAAATGCGGTTTATCGTGTTGCTTCTATTATTGAACCTGTGGATAACAGCTTAATTTCTGCTTTTTTACCAAAAAACTTTGATAAGGAAGTGGTAAAAGAGGCAAATGAAAAACTGCACGAATTTACTAAAACCCATTTCCCAGAAGGTTCAAAAGTGCAACACATTGTGGCGTACGGCACCATTTATGAAGAAATTTGCCGTATTGCTGATGAAAAATCGGTAGATTTAATCTTAATGCTGGCAAGCAGTAAACCAAACTCAAAGGGGCTAAGCTCGAATACGGTAAAAGTTGCTCGTAATACCAGCAAGCCAATTTTAGTTTTAAGATAATCTCGCATTCAGTTACAATAGTGCCATTCTGTCGAATGGCATTTTTTATTTATGAAAAAACAACCTACGAAAGCACTTTCTTCCAGAGCAATAAGTGCAAACATTATTTTACAAGTATTAGATCAGGGGAAATCGCTTTCAACCCTGATTCCCGAAGCCCAAAAACAACTTGACCCAAAAGATTTACCCTTAGTACAAGAAATCGCCTTTGGCGTATGCCGAGTGCTACCTCGTTTAGAGTCAATCATCAAATTATTGGTGGAAAAACCGCTTAAAGGTAAAACACGTTTGGTGCATTGCTTACTGTTGGTTGGGTTATATCAACTACTTTATATGAGAGTGCCTGCCCACGCTGCAGTTGATGAAGTAGTGAATGCAACGAAAACGCTGAAACTAGATAGCTTCCGAGCCTTAACTAACGGTGTGTTACGCCGCTTTTTGCGTGAGCAAGACGAAATCTTGGCAAAAGTTGATAAACATTGGCAAACGCTACACCCTGAATGGCTGGTCAATAAACTGAAAAAAGCCTATCCAAACTGGCGAGAAATTGTGGAGGCAAATAACCAACGCCCGCCAATGTGGATTCGAGCCAATCAGCAACATATCAAAGCAAAAGATTATGCGGTGTTACTTGGCAGTTTAGTTGCAAAAAATTCAGAAAATATGACCGCTTGTATCCCGAATTGTGCCTTGTTGTTAGATAAAGCAGTGGGTGTAAATCAACTGCATAATTTCGAGCAAGGTTGGGCAACAGTGCAAGATGCTCACGCTCAATGGTCGGCAGAATTATTAGGGGCAGAAAATGGCGAAACTATTTTAGATGCCTGTGCTGCACCGGGCGGCAAAACTACCCATATTTTAGAAAAATCCCCAAAGGCTAAAGTAATTGCTCTTGATATTGAAGAAAGCCGTTTAAGCAGAGTGCGTGAAAATTTATCCCGACTGAGGCAAACCGCACAGGTAATTTGTGGCGATGCTTCCAAGTCTCAAGAGTGGCTTGAAGAGGGGGTGATGTTCGACCGCATTTTATTAGATGCCCCTTGCTCTGCAACGGGTGTTATTCGCCGCCACCCCGATATTAAATGGCTACGCCAAGAAAGTGATATTGCAGAGCTGGCAGCACTTCAAAGAAATATTCTAAATGCTTTATGGGAAAGACTGAAACCGAACGGTATTTTGCTTTATGCAACTTGTTCCGTACTGCCTGAAGAAAACAGCGAGCAAATTCAACAATTCGTGCAAACAACGCCGAATGCAAAATTAGTAGAAATGGATTTTAACGGAGAAAAAGCATTGGAAAAACAGTTCTTCCCACAACACAATGGTGGCGATGGCTTCTTTTACGCAACATTACAAAAAGTGGCAAATTAAATGAAAATTATCATCTTAGGTGCAGGGCAAGCAGGCTCAACGCTTGCAGAAAATTTAGTTAGTGAAGATAACGATATTGTCTTAATTGACAACGATCCTGCACGCTTAGACAAGCTAAAAGACAAGCACGATTTACAAGTTATTCGTGGCGAATTTGCCTCGCCTAGAACACTGCGAGATGCAGGGGCAAATGATGCAGATTTATTAGTTGCTGTTACCAGTAGCGATGAAGTGAATATGATCGCCTGCCAAATTGCTTACACGCTCTTTAATGTGCCAACCAAAATTGCTCGTATTCGTAATGCCGATTATGTGCGGGAACGGGAGCAACTGTTTAACAATGATGTGCTGCCAATCGATCACATTATCGCCCCGGAAATTTTAGTGAAAGAAGATATTCTACGCCTTATTCACTACCCGGGGGCATTGCAAATCACCCATTTTGCTGATGAATTGGTCAGCATTGTAAATGTAAAAGCCTATTATGGTGGGCCTCTAGTTGGCTACCCGATTTCTGCGTTAAAAGATCACCTACCACATATCGAAGCCCGAATTGTCGCAATCTTCCGTCAAGATCGAGCGATTATTCCCCAAGGCTCAACCATTATTGAAGCAGGCGATGAAGTTTTTTTTATCTGTGCCACACAACATATCCGAGCGGTAATGGGCGAACTACAACGCCTAGATAAGCCCCATAAGCGGATTATGATTGTGGGCGGCGGTAGTATCGGCTCATCGCTCGCCCGAGATCTGGAAGGAAAATATCGGGTGAAAATGATTGAACGCAATCCACAATTAGCGGAAAAACTGGCGGAAAAACTCTCGAATACTTTAGTTTTAACAGGTGATGCCTCTGATGAGGAGCTGCTGTTTGAAGAGCATATTGAGAATATCGACCTATTCCTTGCGGTAACTGGTGATGATGAATCAAATATTATGTCGGCATTATTGGCAAAACGATTAGGTGCGAAAAAAGTGATTATTTTGGTGCAGCGCCCTGCCTATTTGCACCTGATTCAAGGCGGAACGATTGATATTGCCATCTCCCCACAACAAGCCACAATTTCTGCTCTTGCAGGGTATGTGAGAAAAGGGGATATTCAACAGGTTTCTTCACTCAAACTTGGTGTGGCAGGTGCGATAGAAATTATTGCACACGGTGATGAAAATTCCTCCAAAGTGGTTGGCAGACAAATTCGTGAATTAAAACTTCCACAAGGTGCGATTGTTGGGGCAGTAGTGCGAGGTGAAGAAGTGATTATTGCCCATAAATCCACTGTTATTCAGGAAAACGACCGAGTGATTATTTTTGTCAATCATAAAAAACAGATTGATGAGATTGAAAAATTATTCCAACTTGGGGTGTTTTTCTTATAAAAAGAAAGAGCATTGGTTAAACAATGCTCTTTTTGTTTGGTGAATTTTCCGGAAAATTTAACCGCTTGTAAAAATCCGCACAGTTTTGCAGTGCAGATTACCGTTGTGTTTATACTTGATCATCAAATTGCAGATAAACCACCTGCGTTTGCAGGTACTCTTCTAAACCGTGTTTACCGTCTGCCCCACCGATGCCTGATTTACGCCAACCTGCGTGGTAGCCTTGCATTGCTTCAAAGTTTTCACGGTTTACATAGGTTTCGCCGAATTTGAGGCGGGAAACCACTTTCATCGCTTTGTTGATGTTTTGGGTATAAACCGATGAGGTTAAGCCGTATTCACAGTCGTTCGCCAAGCGGATTGCCTCATCAATCGTTTCAAAGGTGGCGACAGGAATAACCGGCCCGAAAATTTCGTGACGCATAATGTCCATCGTGTTATCCACATTGTCGATAATGGTCGGCTCAAAGTAGTAGCCCGTGCCTTCCACCACTTTTCCGCCCAGCACTAAGTTACCGCCTTGATGGATTGCGTGAGTCACCATTTCTTGCACTTTGTGTAAGCCTTTTTCGTTGATCATTGGCCCCATATCGATGTCGTCTCGCTCTAACGGGTTGCCGTATTTCACTGCTTGCATCTTCTCAATCAATTTTTGTACAAATTGCTCTTTGATCGAGCTATGAACATAGATTCGTTCTGCACAGTTACACACCTGCCCTGAGTTGATCACACGGGAGTTCACCACCGCTGTGGCGGCTAAGTCTAAATCTGCATCATCTAATACAATCGCAGGGGCTTTACCACCCAGCTCTAAGTTCACTTTAATGATGTTTTTGCTGGCCGCTTCCATCACTTTTTGTCCGGCAAACTGGCTACCGGTGAACGACACCATTCCCACTTTTTCGTTGCTGGATAACTCCGGTCCGATCTCATTGCCGTAACCGGTTACCACATTGAATACCCCTTTTGGTAAGCCGATTTCGTGGACGATTTCCGAGAAAATCGCTGCATTGTTTGGTGAGTCTTCACTTGGTTTAATCACGATAGTGTTACCTGTCACCAATGCAGGGGCGGCTTTACGGGCGATAAGGAAGAACGGGAAGTTCCAAGGCAGAATACCAGTGGTCACACCGATGGCTTTTTTGTAGAGGAAAATATGCTCGTTCGGGCGGTCGCTCTGGATAATTTCACCCTCATAGCGTCTTGCCCACTCTGCCATATAGTCTAAATAATCGGCTGTGAAATGGACTTCAACTGTAGCCAATGCCAGCGTTTTACCCATCTCTTCACTGATGGTGCGGGCAATTTCATCGGCTCTCGCACGCACACCATTTGCAATTTTGCGTAGGTAGTTGCCTCGTTCTACGGCAGGTAAACGCTCCCACGCCTCTTGTGCAGCGTCGGCCGCATCAATCGCCAATTTTGCTTCGGCTTCACCGCCACGAGGCACTTCGGAAATCATTTTTTCGGTTGCCGGGTTATACACAGCGATAGTGCGACCGTCTAACGCAGGCACAAATTCACCATTAATATACATTTGATATTGTTTTACCATAGG
The DNA here is from genome assembly GCF_041807705.1 of Mannheimia kashgarensis. Lineage (NCBI taxonomy): Bacteria > Pseudomonadati > Pseudomonadota > Gammaproteobacteria > Pasteurellales > Pasteurellaceae > Mannheimia > Mannheimia kashgarensis. The sequence continues at coordinate 27,877 of NZ_JBGTYY010000005.1, read as the reverse complement.
TTACTCCTTGTTATTATCGTAGGAAATTTATCATTATGATTGGAGAAATAGCGGTTGTTTTCAAATACAAAGTTACTTTTTTGTTAATCTAATGTAATAAGTGTGAAGGAAATCACATTTTTACCCTTAGTTGAAGTGCTAAAAATGCCCGATTTTTCCTAAAACAGAAAAAATCAGGCATTATTTTTAGCTACGAGTTACAAATTCTCAGTAAAAAATACCCGCTTGCATTATTTTAAAACGCTGTTTTATACACTTCTAATATTGATTCAGGAGTACAATCTCTCGGGTTTCCACCTGTACATACATCATTAAAAGCATCTATAGATAATGCAGGTAAATCTTCCTCTTTCACACCGATTTGGTGCAGTTTTGGCGGAATGCCGACATCAATCGAGAGCTGTTGTACTGCTTGAATCGCTGCATTACGGTACTCTTCTTGGCTCATTGCGTCCACGCCTTTCACCCCCATTGCACGGGCAATTTCACGGTATTTTTCGCCGGTGTGATTTTTGTTGTACTCCATCACATACGGCAGTAACACCGCATTGGCAATGCCGTGTGGGGTGTCGTAGTAAGCGGACAGTGGGTGAGCCATACCGTGTACCACGCCTAAGCCGACATTTGAGAAGCCCATTCCCGCCACATATTGTCCCAATGCCATTGCCTCGACATCTTTCGGATTTTTCTCCACTGCACCACGCAATGAACGACCGATCAGCTCAATCGCCTTAAGATGTAAGGCGTCGGTTAATTCCCACGCGGCTTTGGTAATGTAACCTTCAATGGCGTGGGTGAGGGCGTCCATACCGGTTGCGGCAGCCAAGCTTTTCGGCATAGATTCCATCATATCCGGATCGACTAATGCCACTGCCGGCACATCGTGAACGTCCACGCACACAAATTTGCGTTTTTTCGCTTCATCGGTAATGACATAGTTAATCGTGACTTCTGCGGCTGTACCTGCGGTAGTTGGAATGGCGATAATCGGCACGCATTTTTGGTGGGTTGGAGCGACACCTTCCAGCGAAAGTACATCGCTAAATTCAGGATTATTGATGATAATACCAATCGCTTTGGCACTATCAATCGGTGAGCCGCCACCAATCGCAATTAAATAATCAGCACCGGAGGCTTTAAATTTTGCTACCCCTGATTTAATTACATCAACCGCAGGGTTGGCTTTTACCTCATCGAAAATCTCATAAGGCAAGCCTGCGGCATCAAGCAAAGCGGTCACTTTTTGGGCGACGTTAAATTTGATCAGATCTTTGTCTGTCACCACAAGGGCTTTTTTAAAACTCCGACTGGTCACTTCGTGAACAATATTTTGGATTGCTCCTTTGCCGTGGTAGCTAGTTTCATTGAGGATAAGACGATTTGCCATACTATTTTCCTTCTTAAAAGTTAAACAATTCGATTAACTTGCAATCGGTCAAATCACGTTATGTTTTGCAAATTTTGATAAAAATTTAACCGCTTGTTTTGTTGAGTTTTTTCGGCTATTTCAATATCTTCCAACAACGGAAACCATAAATGGCAATCGCAATAAAGCAGATTAACGGAAGAATAAATGAGAAATTAACTGCCGGCATACCGGCAACAATGCCTTGGTCTATGATCCATCCTTGTAGTGGTGGCATTAATGCTCCGCCAACAATTGCCATTACTAATCCAGCTGCACCGAGAGTTGACTCTTCGCCTTGACCATCTAATGCAATGCCGTAAATAGTTGGGAACATTAGAGACATAAAGCCAGAGGTTAATACTAAACAGTATAGCCCACTCATTCCGTCAATAAAGATCACACCGAGAATACTGAATAAGCCACCAATAGCGAAGAGGAATAGCATTAACTCTGCTTTGAGATATTTCATTAATGCAGTGCTGATGAAGCGGCTAGTGATAAATAATGCCATTGCTACAATATTCCAGTTTTGTGCTTCAGCTTTGGTTAAACCGATACGTTCTGCGTATTGAATAATAAATGTCCAACACATAATTTGTACGCCCACATAAAATACTTGAGCTATCGCTCCTTCACGGTAGCGGGCATTAGAAATTAAGCGACTAAAAGACTCTTTTACCGAAATACGGGCTGCAGATTCGACTTTAGTTGCCGGCATTTTGTATAACGCAATTATGATAAACACCGCCACAACAACTAACCCAATCACAACGTATGGGTTACGAATCATTGCTAAATCGTGGGTTTTAACGACAGCTTTTTCTGCTGCAGATAAGCTGTCAAATAATAAGTTGCCTGTCGCATCCCGTTTCTCAGACTCAAGATTGGTTAATACAATTTGTGAAGCAAAAAACATACCTGTAATCGAACCTAGAGGATTGAATGATTGGGCAAGGTTCAAGCGGCGTGTTGCCGTTGCCGGATCACCCATTGAAAGAATGTATGGGTTTGCTGTCGTTTCTAAGAATGCTAAACCAAAGGTTAAGATGTAAAGAGACCAAAGAAAGAACGAAAACTGTTCATACATTGCCGCTGGAATAAATAAGAATGCCCCGATAGCATAAAGTGCTAAGCCTAATAGCACTCCAGCTTTATAGTTGTAACGGCTAGCGAAAAGTGCAGCTGGAATCGCCATTGTGCCGTAACCGCCATAGAAGGCAAATTGGACAAGAGCGGCTTCAGAGGCTGGAATTTCCATTACGGTTTGGAACACCGCTACCATTGGATTAGTAATATCATTTGCAAAACCCCAAAGGGCAAATAATGTGGTAATCAAAATAAATGGTACTACAAATTTCTTCTCAAGAACTTTAGCTGTCATAGGACATTCCTTCTGTTTGCGTTATTTGGTTATTGTTTTTCTTCTACCCAAGAACCATAGGACTTAAATTTTCCGAGTACGATATCCATTTGCTCTTTGTTTAAGGTTGGAATTGGTTTACCTGTGGCAAGTAATTTCAGATACCATTCAGCAATCACTTCTACCTCGTGAGCAACACCTAAGGCTTTGTCTAAGGTTTTATCAGCGGTAATTAAACCGTGATGAGCTAATAAAATCGCTTTACTGCCTTTAATGCCTTCACGCACATAATCCGCTAATTTATGTGTGCCAAATGGGGCGTAAGCTACACACGGAATATGATCTGTACCCGTACACGCAATCATATAGTGAATGGCAGGGATAGGTTCGCCTAAAATAGACACCGCTGCACAGTTTTTAGCGTGGTTGTGAACTACCGCATTTAATTCAGGGCGAGCCTCATAAACCGCTAAATGGAACTGCCACTCACTTGAAGGGAGTTTTCCCTCTTCGTGTTTGCCGTTGCCATCAACAAAGACGATAGAATCTTCGGTCATTTGCTCATAAGGTGTACCTGTTGGCGTAATGAGCATACCGTCTTTATAACGTACGCTCACATTGCCTGCTGTACCTTGATTTAACCCAATTCGGGTCATTTCAAGACAAGTATCAATGATTTGTCTCGCCAGTATTTTTCTGTCCATTGTTGAACTCCTTTTAATTTTATATTTGTAAAAAATTCTGCTTTTTTAACCGCTTGTAATTAAACCGGTGTTACGCCTTTTTTGATAATAATGTTGCCGTATTTGGCTAACTCGCCTGTAATGACAACGGCATAAGCGTTTTTGGCTCTATCATAGAAAGCGAAGCGTTCTACACGCTCTATTTTCGGGGCTGTTCCGTTTACTTTTTTAATTGCATTGAGGTAACGCTCTTCAACGCTTGGATCGAGCGTGTCGCCTTTTACTGCTTGCATCATTGCAAGTGGGGCTTCAACGTATTGGTCAAATTCAAACAGAGCAGAAATGCCTTCTAATAAGGTGGCAACACTTAAGCCATCTGCACGAATGACGTTTTGATGAATAGAGTGAGCAGGGAAGTGTGCATCAGAAAGCACTAATTCATCGCCGTGCCCCATTTCGGCTAAGACTTTTAATAAATCTGGGGAAATTGCCGGGTGAATACCTTTTAACATTTTGAACTCCTTTTTTACCCTCTCTCTGATTTGATGTTCTGAATGAACCTCAAATCAGAGAGAGGGGAGAAACTTTATTTATAAAATTGACTATTTGACGATGGCTCAACCCGTTTCACATTTGGCTTCATTGCCTGTTGAGCCGCATTTGGATTTTCAAATACACCAGCACCTGCAAAAGTAAACATTGCCGCGCCTAACACGGTACTTTCAGGAAAGTCCACCACATCAATCGGGCGGTTTAGCACATCGGCACGGATTTGGTTCCATAACGCATTTTTAGAGCCGCCACCTACGCAAATCAGGCTTTCTGCATTAAAGTGACCGACTTGTTCTAACACGTCTAATCCGGCTTTTAATTGATATGCCATATATTCCAATGCCGCACGGTAAATTTCAGCACGGGAGCTGTGCATTGACAGCCCGATAATCGAGCCGGTTTGAGCTGTTGTGCCATCAAAATTGCCGACTAATTTCACACCGTTTGAGCCAGCAGGCACTTCTGCCGCTTCTTCAATCATTGTGCGGTAGTAATGTTCAGTATTGGCTATATCAGAGAAGAAACGTTTGCCAAACCACTCCATCACACCTGAAGCTACCCACTGCACACCTGGGTTGAAATAACCAGATTGGCTATCAAACTCAATGGTTAAGCCGTTTTGAACGAATTGCCATTGTGGTTTTGCTTTTGGGGTACGAACCATTAAAATTTCCCAAGTGCCTGAACTTAACACAGGTTGGTTATAGCCAGCTCCTGAGCCAAAAATGGCAAATTGAGTATCGTGTCCGCAAGAAATTACTGGAATTTGACCGCTTAAACCTAACTCTTGGGAAATTTCTCCTTTTAATGTTCCCACAACTTCTCCTGCACTTTTCATTGGAGGAAAATGGTTTTCGGTTAAGCCTAATAAATCTAAAACTGCTTTATCCCACGAATCGTTTTCGATGTTTGTCATCATTGACGTTCCCGCCATTGTGCGGTCGGTTGTTTGCACGCCTGTAAGACGGTAAGTCAAAATAGATGAGATGAATAAGAAATTCTCAGCTTGTTGATAAATTTCTGGTTTGTTCTCTTTTAACCACAATAATTTGAATAAGGTGTTGAAACTATAATGTCCAACGCCATTACGTTGATATAACGCCTCAACATCAAGATAATTGGCAAGGTTTTCCATAATCGGTAGGGTTCTCGGGCATTTCCAAGAAATGATCGGATAAAGCTGCTTGCCGTTTTTGTCAAATAATGCACCGTCCACGCCAAAGGTGGTTACTGAAATCCCAACAATCTCTTGTCGTTGTTGTTCTGAAAGTTGAGAAAGCGTCTGTTTGGCACAGGTCATTAATTTCGACCAGATCTCTTCAATATCCCAAATATGAAATTCTGGGTTTTCCACATCTGGTTGTGTGTTATTCGGTAGATGATGGGCTGCAACAATTTGACCTGTTTGGTCGATTGCAATAGTACGAAGGTTTGTTGCGCCACAGTCGAAGATAAAGGCGATTGGCATTTTTTATCTCCTATGTTAGTTAATATTTACCTCCTTTCTAATTCCCCTCTTTAGCAAAGAGGGGTTAGGGGAGATTTGGCAGTTGTTATTGGCGAAGTGAGAGATAAGGCAGAACATAGTTTTTCAGTTATTAGAGCGAAATAACCTAATTTCTCCGTCATTTATTCTGCCAAATATCCCCCTGCCTCTCTTTGCTAAAGAGGGGAGATCTCCTTATTTATACAACGCCCCAAAGTTCGCACAAGCACGGTAGTCTTGACCTTCTTTATCTTGACCGAAGCCATTCCACGCACTTGGACGGAACACATCTTTGTCTTCTACATTGTGCATACAAACAGGAATACGCAACATAGAAGCAAGGGTAATCAAGTCAGCACCAACGTGTCCGTAAGTTGCGACACAGTGATTTGCACCCCAGTTCGCCATTACGCTGTACACATCGGTGAATGCACCTTTACCTGTTAAGCGTGGCACGAACCAAGTGGTTGGCCAAGTTTCGTTGGTGCGTTTGTTGAGTGTGTCGTGAACGTGTTCAGGTAAGTCGATAGACCAACCTTCGGCAATTTGTAATACCGGCCCGATACCTTTGATTAAATTGATACGGTGCATCGTAAACGGCATACCGCCTTTGGTTAAGAATTGAGATGATAAACCGCCGCCACGGAAGTATTCGTGAACCGCCGGGCACCAACGGGTATTTTCTAAACAGCGTTTGCCATCTTCTTCGGTCACTTCCCAAGCTGGTTTGATGGTTGGTTTACCGTCTTTGTCGGTGTGCTGACCAGTACCATCTAATGCTGCCGAACCAGAGTTAATTAAGTGGATAAAGCCACTTTCTGGTCGCCAACCTGTTACTCGCTCAACAGAGTCTTCGCTCCAGTAAGTACGCACATCAGCAAAGATTTGTGCTTGACCCGTTAATAAGTTACCGAACAACATATTCACGCCATTTAAGCTATCGTTCTCTGTGGCTAAAATATAAGGGGCACGCACACCGTTCCAGTCATAGGTTGAGTTCAGCATTGCTTCCATAAAGTCGCCGTTTGGTAAATGGTCTGTCCATTGGCGTTGCCCTTGGAAACCGGCTGCGATGGCATTATGACCTAACGCTTCTTCGCCGTAGCCTAATTCGGCTAAGCGAGGGTTGCCCACCATTAAATCACGGGCGATAATCGTCATTTTTACTACATCTTCCCAAAGCGTTGCACGCTCTTCTTCGGAGCGTTGGTTTTCAGGGGCATTCACATCTACGCCCTCTTTACAGTAGGTTTTCACCCACTCCATCGCTAATTTAAACTCTTCTTCATCGTAAATTTTGCGATCTAAACGGCGTTTAATTTCGGTCATATCAACGTATTCGTTACGCATACCTAAATATTCTTGGAAGAACTGTTGATTTACGATAGAACCTGCAATCCCCATTGAAACAGAACCAATAGATAAATACGATTTACCACGCAAGGTTGCCACTGCTAAGCCTGCACGGGCAAAACGCAATAATTTTTCACGAACATCAGCCGGAATGGATTGGTCGCCCGCTTCTTGTACTTCTGTGCCATAAATGGAGAATGCCGGTAAACCTAATTGGCTATGACCTGCTAAAGCAGCAGCTAAATAAACTGCACCCGGGCGTTCTGTTCCGTTAAAGCCCCAAATGGCTTTCGGCATATGTGGGTCCATATCAATGGTTTCAGAACCGTAGCACCAGCAAGGGGTTACGGTAATCACCGCTCCGACATTTTCACGTTTGAATTTTTCTGCACAAGCCGCAGCTTCGGCAACACCACCGATGGTGGAATCAGCAATCACACATTCAACGAAATCGCCATTTGGGTGGCGGACTTCAGATTGAATTAATTGTGCAACGGCTTTTGCCATATTCATTGTTTGATCTTCAAGTGATTCACGCACTCCTAAACGGCGACCGTCAATGGTTGGGCGGATACCAATTTTTACAGGGGTAGATTTCAACGTTGTCATAAATAGTTCTCCCGATTGGTTAAAAAAATTTGCGATTGAATTTATTATGCATACGCAATATGAGTTATGAAGAAAAATGCGAATTTAGTTTAAATTTTGTGAGTGCGATCACAAAAAATGGGGGATTTTGGTAAAAATGAGTGAAAAAAGAATGCCCGATTTTGTTTTATTTCTGAAAAAATCGGGCAAACTCGGGCAGAAATCACTAAATAATGATTTCAATTTGATGTGCTAAGCAATAATTTTTGAGAAAGTCCGGTGGGGGTTGGTTGATAAATAATTTATCAATGCAAGATAAATCTTCGATACGAAACAAGTCTTTACGCTCAAATTTACTGTGATCGGCTAATAAAAAAACCTGTTTACTGTTCGCAATTAATTTACGTTTAAGGGAAATATTAATTTCATTTGATTCCCAAATCGCCCCATCGGCAATGCCTGTACAAGAAAGAATGGCAAGATCAATTTTTAAACGGGTCAGTAACTGCTCGGATAATGGACCATAGAAGGCATCGTATTTTTCGGAATAAATACCACCGGTGGCAATCGTTTTAATGTGCGGTTTGTGTGAAAGGCTGTAGATAATCCGCATTGAACTGCTGACAACGGTGCAAGGAATATTTGGAATACGCTGTGCCACATTCCAAGAGGTTGAGCTGGCATCTAAAGCAATCACCGATTCTGGTTGTAAATATTCCAACACATTTTCTGCAATACTGCGTTTCGCCTCACTGTTCAGCCGTTGTCGGGTGGTAAATGAGCGACCAATATCTCGCTTTTTATGGCTCACCGCTCCACCGTGAGTGCGATGTAATAATCCATCTTTATCTAGCTTATTTAAATCTCGGCGGATAGTTTCAATCGAAACCCCACAATGTTCCGCCAATTCTTGAACGTTAGCTTCATCAAACTGTTCTATATATTCCATTATCTGTTTGTGTCGCAGCTGCATAATCTATCCTTTTTGTAAATTTTTCTCCAAATTTAACCGCTTGTAGCGTTACTGTCGAGCAAGCAAATTTGATTTTTAGAAGGCGATCACATTTTGTGTTACAAGCGGTGAAATTTAGGGAACTTTTTGCAAAAGTTGTAATATATTTTTTGAAATTTAGTTTCAAACCAATTGACAACCATTTTTATCTCTGTAAAATTTGCTTTGTTTGATGTTGAGAATTGTTTTTAATATCAAAATTTTGGTAATCCTCTTAAATAATTTACCTAAGGAAATAAACAGATGAAAAACTTCAAATTACTTCCGGTTTCTGCTGCGGTATTAAGCGTGCTTGCAGCGAACGCATTTGCTGAAACAGTAGCAACGGATGTAGCGGTTTTAGATACGGTTACAGTAACTGACAACCAAGGTTTAAAAGTACAAACCAATGTAGTTACAACTCAGAAAAAAGAAGAAAGTACTCAAACAGACTTACGTGGTTTATTAAAAGATGAGCCGGCAATTAGCTTAGGTGGTGGTAACGGTACATCACAATATCTCTATATTCGTGGTATGGGTCAAAACTCAATTGATGTAAAAGTAGATAACACTTACTCAGATAGCCAAATTTTGTATCACCAAGGTCGCCATATGTTAGATCCTGCACTTGTAGGTACGGTTACAGTACAAAAAGGTGCAGGCAGTGCTTCAGCCGGTATTGGTCAAACTAATGGTGCAGTAATTGCTAAAACCGTTGATGCATTAGATTTATTAAAAAACAGCGATAAAAACTTCGGTGCAAAATTAGGTACTGGCTTCAGCACAAACCACGCTCACAATTTCAATGCAACCTTATATGGTAAAGGCGAAATCTTTGATGCTTTAGTCTCAGGTAATCTTGTGAGAGATCGCGACTATAAAGGCGGTAAAGATTATGTGAACCACTTTGGTACAAACCGTGTACCATACAGTGCGTTAGATAAAAGTAGCTTCTTAGCGAAATTAGGTGCAACTCTTGGTGATCATCGCTTTGTATTAAGTCATTCTAATGAGCGAAATGAAGGGGAGCGTTTGGTTCGTGAAGAGTTTGATGCAGCACCTGTAGGTACTAAAGGTAGCCGTGTAACTTTAGATCGTCAAGCACCGGCAAATCGTAGAATGACAGTACAAAGAACTAACTTAGAGTGGACTGGTAAAAACTTAGGTTTTGCTCAAGAAGCAACAGCTAACGTGTATCAGTTAGTACAAGGTCGTTGGTCTGAGAATGAAACACGTAATGGTTATGCTGGTGGTGTAGATTATGCAACCAAAACTAAAATAGTAACCCACGGTGCAAACGTAAACTTTGATTCTGCCCTTCACGAAAATGTATTATTAAAATACGGTGTGAACTATCGCCACCAAGAGACTAAACCATATGCTAAATTTAGTCATCAATTAGTGAACCAAGAGAAAACCGACACCGGTGTATATCTTGAAGCGATTACTGCTCCGGTTGATAAAGTGACTTTAACCACCGGTGTACGTTACGACCACTTCAAATTCAAAGCAATGGACGGTAAAAAACGTAGTGAGGGTGCATTTAACCCAAGTGTAGGCATTATTTATGAGCCAATTCAGCATTTAAGTTTTAGTGCAAGCCATAACTACGCAACTCGTAGCCCTCGTATGCACGATGCGTTACTATCTCACGGACGTCGTGGTGTTGTATCAATTGCTAACAATACTAAAGCAGAACAAGCTCGTAGTACGGAGATTGGTTTTAACTATAATGACGGCACCTTCAGCTTTGACGGTAGCTATTTCTGGCAAAACATCAAAGATGCTTTAGGTACATCAACCGGTCGTAACAACCATCTATGTCCTGAACTGACACCTAATAATAAAGAGTGCTACTCAGAAATTATCAATGCAGGTACTATTAAAAACCGTGGTTACGAGTTAAACGCAGGCTACCACAACAACGGTTTTACTGCTCGTGTTGGTGTTGCACATAGCAAGCCTCGTTTCCAAGGTGATAGATTAAGTACTAACCCTGAGTATGCATCTGCAATCGGTCGTACTTGGACAGCATCTTTAAGCTATCGCTTTGACCAACCAAACTTAGAAGTTGGAGTACATCACCGCATTATTGAAAAAGTTAAAGCTGAAGATAACTACTTTGTTATGAATAATAATGGTATTCCTCAATTTGGACGTGGTGGTCCAACAGGTAAAGACGGTTATAACGTAACTGATATTACCTTAAACTGGAAACCGTTGAATGATGATAGCGTGAATGTAAACTTTGCTGTAGATAACGTAGCAAATAAAAAATACAACGCACACGGTCAGCGTGGTCAATTATCAGCTCGTGGACGTGAATTCCGTGCAGGTGTGAACTACACATTCTAATCTGACTTAAATTCAGACTAAAACGCCCGATGTTACAATCGGGCTTTTTTTTATGGAGCTTACAAGCGGTGATATTTTATTAATTTTTTGCAAATAAAAAACCGACTATTTTAGTCGTTTGTTATTTAAATGCGTGGATAAAGTCTGCTACTATGAATAATGGTAATAATCCACACTTCATTTTCTAATTCGGTATAAACAATACGATAACGCCTAGTGAATGCTTCTCTTGTGCCATCTTCTCTTAAACGTCCAGCCGCAGAGGGCATATAAGCGATAGTCTCAAATTTTTGGTAAATATCGTCTTGTAAGCGAATTCCACTACTTTCAAAACCAGTATATTCAATTACGCTCGCTAAAATTTCTTCAATATCATTTTGAGCTCTACTGCTAATTCGTAATGTTTTAGCCATAAATGATATTCTCTTGTTCAAAGTTTGCGAGTTCTCTTGCTTTACGTTCAATCAGTTGTTTGGTTCGTGCTTTTGATTCATCGAGTGAAAGACCATTACCTGATTGCATATCTTCTAAGCCAAGGCGAATTTTTTCTGCTAGGAATTCATCATAGCCTTTCTCTTTAAACATAATCTGCTCCTATTAAGATATAATTAAAAGCATTGTCTGCTTTTAATTTTGAGTTGTCAAATTAACTTATTTTTAAATTATCTTTTAAAACAGATTGATAGAGGGGACCTTCTTTGAAAGGTATTCATTAGTATTGAACAAATTTATTTGATACTAATGAATAAATGTATCTAACAGCAAACGTCTGACAAATATAGCAATCGTTTGCGCAATCGTTTATAATCGGTTTAGTTTTTCATCTTAAATAGGAAAATCCAAAGAATGACAATCCAAACCTTCCGTGGCTCGCCTGCCTTATCTGCTTTTCGCATTCAACAACTTCTGCAAAAATTCCAACAAAATCAATTACCTGTAAAATCAGTTTATGCGGAGTTTTTGCATTTTGTGGCATTAAATCGACCGCTTGTAGCCGATGAAGAAAACAAAATCAAAGAGTTATTGCACTACGGTCCAACGCTGGAAGAAGACGAGCCGACAGGGTTTTGCCTGATTGTTACCCCTCGTATCGGCACGATTTCCTCGTGGTCGTCTAAGGCAACCGACATCGCCCATAACTGCGGTTTGGCAGCAGTAGAGCGAATTGAGCGTGGCACGGCATATTATTTAGAATTTTCTGAAACGCCGAACGAAAGTCAACTTACGACGTTGAAAGGCTTATTACACGACCGTATGATGGAAACGGTGCTGGATAACGAAAGCCAAGCCGAACAGCTTTTCGCTCAGCAAGAGCCGAAGCCGTTTACTTCGGTGGATATTTTAGGCGGTGGTCGTGAGGCTCTTGAAGAGGCGAACGTGAATTTAGGTTTGGCATTGGCGGAAGATGAAATTGATTATTTGGTAGAAAATTTCACCGCACTTGGACGCAACCCGAACGATATTGAACTCTATATGTTCGCCCAAGCCAACTCCGAGCACTGTCGCCACAAAATTTTTAACGCAGACTGGACGATTGACGGCGTGAAACAGGAAAAATCCCTGTTCAAAATGATCAAAAACACCTTCGAGAAAACTCCAGACTATGTGCTTTCCGCTTATAAAGACAATGCCGCCGTGATGGAAGGTTCAACGGTCGGCCGTTTCTTTCCAGATCAAGACGGGCAATATCGTTACCATCAAGAAGATGCGCATATTTTAATGAAAGTGGAAACCCATAATCATCCGACTGCTATCTCGCCATTCCCTGGTGCAGCGACAGGTTCGGGCGGTGAAATTCGTGATGAAGGGGCAACTGGGCGTGGAGCGAAGCCGAAAGCAGGTTTGACAGGCTTCTCGGTCTCAAATTTGGTTATTCCAAACTTTGAACAGCCGTGGGAAAACCCGCTCTCTAAACCGAGCCGTATTGCTTCTGCGTTAGATATTATGATCGAAGGCCCACTTGGCGGTGCTGCATTTAATAATGAGTTCGGTCGCCCAGCATTGCTTGGCTACTTCCGCACTTACGAAGAAAAAGTAAATAGTTTTGCAGGTGAGGAAGTGCGGGGTTACCATAAACCAATTATGCTTGCTGGCGGTATTGGCAACATTCGTGCTGAACACGTGCAAAAAGGCGAAATCCCAGTGGGAGCAAAATTAATTGTGCTTGGCGGCCCTGCGATGAATATTGGCTTGGGTGGCGGTGCGGCTTCGTCTATGGCTTCGGGCAAATCGAAAGAGAATTTGGATTTTGCCTCGGTTCAGCGTGAAAACCCAGAAATGGAACGTCGCTGCCAAGAAGTGATCGACCGTTGCTGGCAGATGGGGGCGGAGAACCCAATTTTATTTATTCACGACGTGGGGGCTGGCGGTTTATCAAATGCGATGCCTGAATTGGTTCACGACGGCGAACGTGGCGGTAAGTTTGATTTGCGTAACATCTTGTGCGATGAAAAAGGAATGTCGCCACTTGAAATTTGGTGTAACGAATCGCAAGAGCGTTATGTGCTTGCCGTTTCCCCTGAAAAACTCGACATTTTCACAGCATTGTGCGAAAGGGAAAGAGCCCCATTTGCGGTGATTGGCGAGGCAACGAAAGAGAAGCATTTAACCCTTGCTGACACACATTTCAACAATAAGCCGATCGATTTGCCGATGAATGTACTGCTTGGTAAAACCCCGAAAATGCAACGAGATGCTTCGTCAAAAACCGTAAACAATCCACCGCTTGTCACCGCTGATATTGAGCTCAAAGAGGCATTTCATCGTGTATTACGTTTGCCTGCGGTGGCTGAAAAAACCTTCCTGATTACCATCGGCGATCGCTCAGTAACGGGAATGGTGGCACAAGATCAGATGGTCGGCCCGTGGCAAATTCCTGTGGCAGATTGTGCCGTAACCACCGCAAGCCTTGATAGCTATCACGGCGAAGCGATGTCAATGGGCGAACGTGCACCGGTTGCACTACTAGACTTCGGAGCATCGGCTCGCTTAGCGGTGGCGGAAAGCATTACCAACATTGCGGCGACTAACATTGGCGACATCAAACGCATTAAACTTTCCGCAAACTGGATGTCGGCAGCGGGACACGAGGGCGAAGATGCCGGTTTATACGAAGCGGTGAAAGCGGTGGGCGAAGAGCTTTGCCCGGCACTTGGCATCACCATTCCAGTGGGTAAAGACTCAATGTCGATGAAAACTACTTGGGAAGAAAATGGCGAGAAGAAAACGGTTACCGCCCCACTTTCCCTTGTGATTTCAGCATTTGCTCGTGTGGAAGATGTGCGTAAAACGGTTACTCCACAACTTCGTACTGATAAAGGGGCAAGCCGCTTATTGTTAATTGACTTAGGCGAAGGCAACAACCGCTTAGGGGCAACAGCATTAGCACAGGTTTATAAACAGCTCGGCGACAAACCGGCGGACGTAGTGAATGTAGAACGCTTAAAAGGTTTCTTTAACGCAATGCAAACCTTAGTGGCAGACGACAAACTGCTGGCTTACCACGACCGTTCAGACGGCGGTTTAATCACCACCCTTGCGGAAATGGCGTTTGCGGGTAACTGTGGTGTAGATGTAGATATTTCAGCCCTTGGCGACAACGATTTAGCGGTACTATTTAATGAAGAATTGGGTGCGGTAATCCAAGTTGCTGACAGCGAACTAAATGCGGTACGTGAGGTGTTAAAAGCTCACAACTTGATTCACGTAACCAAAGAATTAGGTGCGGTAAATGCGGATAACCGCTTTGAAATCAGCCGTGGCTCTCGCAAACTGTTAAGCGAAAAACGCTCTGAATTACGTGGTATTTGGGCGGAATTAACCCACCAAATGCAACGTTTACGTGATAACCCTGAGTGTGCAGACCAAGAGTTCGCAGCGAAAAAAGATGAGAATAACAAAGGCTTATCTGCATTCTTAACCTATGATGTGAACGAAGACATCGCTGCACCGTTTATCAACAAAGGGGCAAAACCAAGCATTGCGATCCTGCGTGAGCAAGGCGTAAACAGCCACTACGAAATGGCGGCTGCGTTCGACCGTGCTGGCTTTAAAGCGATTGACGTGCATATGTCCGACTTAATCTCCGGCAGACGCAACTTAAACGACTTCAACGCAATGGTGGCGTGCGGTGGTTTTTCTTACGGCGACGTACTGGGTGCGGGCGGCGGCTGGGCGAAATCAATCCTGTTCAACCCAATGTTGCGTGATCAATTCAGCCAATTCTTCGTTAACCCGAACACGCTTGTCTTAGGAGTGTGTAACGGTTGCCAAATGGTCTCCAACTTGGCGGAAATCATTCCGGGTACGGAAAACTGGCCACGCTTTGTTCGCAATAAATCCGAACGCTTCGAGGCTCGTGTAGCGATGGTCAAAATCAACGAAACCAATTCAGTTTGGTTCGTAGGTATGGCAGGCAGCCATATGCCGATTACGGTTTCACACGGTGAAGGGCGAGTAGAATTTAAAAATAGTGATCAACTTCACAATCTGCAAAAACAGAATTTGATTGCCGCTCAATATGTGGACTACAATCTGAATCCAACCGAGCAATACCCAGCCAACCCGAACGGCTCGGCATTAGGCATCACTGCCTTAACCAATGTTGATGGACGAGTAGCCATTATGATGCCACACCCTGAACGAGTGTTCCGAGCAGTCAGCAATTCTTGGTGTCCGGAAGATTGGACGGAAGACGGGGCTTGGGTAAGGTTGTTTAGGAATGTGAGGGTTGGGTTAGAATAATGAATGAAAGCACCCGCCTTTGGTGGGTGTTTGTTTATTACTTGGATAAAAGGTAAAAAGATATGGTTACTCTACTAGATGAATCAATGTTAGCATTAACAAAGAGCGCTTATTTCTATAAATCTAAAGATCAAAATATAGATCATTTAGAAATTCTTAATTGTGCAAGTAATAATGGCCAAGAAGGAAAAGACTTCTTAGTTAATAAGGTAAGGGAAAATATTGAAATTGATGGAAAATCATATTTCTATTCCTTACGTGTATTTCTATCAGAAAAACCTGCGTATTTTATTGACACTCAAGAAAGTGACGTAAAATTTAGTGATATTATACATGCCTATATAATCCTAATTGAAATAGATAATTTCTTGGTTATTTTAAGTAAGAGTTGTTCTAACATTTCTAAAATAATAGATAAAAAGTTCGAATTATTAAGTGGATTAAGTAACACATCCCTTTTCTCTGAAAATGCAGAGTGTCAGAAATTATCTTTAAGAAATATGACAGTATCTGATAAAGCCATAAGATCCAGATCATATGAAGCTGTCAATCTTAATGGTGTTTTATCTCTTTATGGCGCAGGGAGATCGATACCATCTCATATAAAGGTCAGAGATGATTCAAATATTATATCTCTATCCAATTCTGGTAGAGTTAATGAGCTTTCACAACGAGTTAAATTTCAAGATATAATTAGTTGGGCTAAAAATAAACTTGAAATACTTCAAAGGGGTAAAAATAATGAGTTCCTAGAGCATTTTGCTAAAAGGCTTGATTTGAGCGAAGTAATTGACTCTGGAGTAAAACCTAGTTCAATTTTGATTGATGCTGGTCAGTTATTTGATGATTTCGAAAATAATAGTATCTATTTTTATAGATTAGATTCTAAAAAAGTTTATATTACAGATAGATTAAAACGAAAATTATCTTTAAGATTAGAAAAAGTCTATGAGTTATCTGAATTGAACAAGAACTCTTTCTTGATTGAAGGGGTAGGTAAAAAAGATATATTAAAAGTCAATAAAAAAACGTTATCTATTAAAATAAATATACTTTCACGGTTAAAAATAGAACATGAAAGCAAAGAAACTAGCATTCAATCTTATATCAAGAAAAATAAGCTATATTGTGTGACATTTACCGATCCCAAATATATGTATTTTATGGATTCTTGCTTCCAAGATCGTTCAGGCATCTCTGAAAGAGATAATATATTAGAAATACTTAAACCTAAGGATAACTTCTTAGTAGAAGATGAAAAAGAACCTAAAGATGATCCTCTAACAGAAAGTTCTACTGAATTCTCTATTAAGTCTGTTTTTGGTTTTGTAGAAAATTTACATAAAGAAGATGATTACATTTTTTGTGATGATTTAGGCACTGAATGGGCTGATCATATAACTATTAACATCTCTGATAAATCAATAAACTTCATACATTCAAAATATACTGATAACATAACAACATCCGCGAGTAATTTACATGAAGTTGTCGGACAAGCCATTAAGAACATAGGGAATATGTATTTCACAAAATCTTTGTTCCTAGATAAAAAATTAAATTCAAAGTTTAATGAAAAATATAAAATACCCAAAGGCCCTTTAACTAATATATCTAGAGTAAGAAAAGGTGATTTGCAAGATTTTGAATCAAAACTAGATTCTCTATTAAAAAATCACTCTTTATCTAGAAAATGCATATTATGTTGCCCATTTTTATCAAAAAGTCAAATAGAGACTGAGTTTAATAAAATAAAAACAGATGAAAAAGTAAGAGGCCATATAATACAACTTTTATGGATTATATCTTCATTTTCTCACGCAGCAAAAGAAATGAATATTATTCCTATAATTTACTGTAATCCATAATTTTCTTATCCTGATGGCACTCGTCTCTGACCGAGTGCTTTTTTCTATTAATAAAATAGCTTTTCTATCAAACCACATTGCTTCTTAGAAAAAATACTACCCTTTATAACAGTAAAAATAGCAATAGTTGTTATTTTATAAGCACTGCAATAGTGAGTTAGATTTACTTTTCACTTTTATGTACCAGATCAAATTATACTGATTTATCGGTATGATCTCTTTAGTTTTTTTAATTAAGGAGTCTTATATGAAATTCAAAAAATTAGTATTAGCAGCAATGTTAGGTGGCTTATTTGGAACAGCCAATGCGGCAGAATTACCTAATATCACTATTTTAGCGACAGGCGGAACTATTGCCGGTAGTCAGCAGAATGCGAATAGCAGTGCATATCAAGCGGGGCAATTTGAATATTGAAACCTTAATTGAAGCAGTGCCAGAAATGAAAACATTGGCGAATATCAAAGGTGAGCAGATTGTGAAAATTGGCCCACTAAGGCCTTGTTAGATGTAGGCTATCAAGGTATTGTCGTAGCAGGTGTTGGTAACGGCAATATGAATGCGGAAAATCTTGCATTATTTAGAGGAAGCCAACAATATTTTTAAGATTTTTAATAAACGTTAAAGCATATAAAAAATGGCATAAGTGAGTCACTTATGCCATTATTTTTTGTATGTAGTTTGACTGCTGCAAGCGGTGTGATTTTGCTATTTTTTTGCAAATTTAGCCTGTATTTTATGAGCAACAATAAACAGCACTAAGACTCCGATGATAATTGGATCGAATGTTACGCTCTTTACCGACCAATAATAATGTACCATCGCCAATACTAATGCAGGATAAGCCCACTGGTGAATCGTCCCCCAGCGTGTTCCTAATTTTCGTTTTAGCATAGGCAGCGAAGTTATTGCCATTATGCTTAGAATGAAAAAAGCAGCTGCTCCTAAAATCAAATATGGGCGACCGGCAAGCTCGCTAAAAAATAATTTTACATCAAGGCTTAATTCTAACAATAGATAGCTTGAAATATGTAGAGCTGCCCATACAAACGTCCATAAGCCCAATGGACGGCGTAAAATTTGATACTGATTTTTCTTTAGGTATTGTAGAGCAATACCAAGTAGAAACATTATACAAAAAATGACGATCGCACCATAACCGAGAAAATGCTCCAGCTCTTTAATCGGATCGGCACCTAATACTGTTTCATTACCCGTATATAATAGCTGAGCTACCCAAACTAGCGGTAATAGACAGCCGAGATGAATAAGTATGCGTAATCCGGTTAGCATTAGTAGTTCACCTTTAAATCTAAGCCACGGTATAAATTTGCCACTTCATTTTCGTAGCCATTAAACATTAGTGTTGGTTGGCGTTTGACGGATAATAACCCGCCTGCACCAATTACTCGTTCAGATGCTTGCGACCAACGTGGATGATCAACATTTGGATTCACATTAGCATAAAAGCCATATTCATTTGGAGCAAGACTTTCCCAAGTAGTGAGTGGGCGTTTTTCAGCAAAGGTGATTTTCACAATCGATTTAATACTTTTAAAGCCATATTTCCAAGGCACGACTAAGCGAATAGGAGCACCGTTTTGCGGTGGCAGGGTTTTACCGTATAAACCGACGGATAGTAGTGTTAATGAATTTAAGGCTTCATCTAAGCGTAAAGCTTCTACATAAGGATAATCAATCCCACCGCCTAGCAAGCGATTTTTTTGCCCCGGCATTTGTGCAGGATCATATAAAGTGTGAAAGACCACATATTTGGCTTTACTGGTTGGTTTTGCCATCTCAATTAAGCGAGCTAACTCAAAGCCGATCCACGGCACAACCATTGACCACGCTTCAACACAGCGAAAACGGTAAATGCGTTCTTCTAGTGGAAACGTATTAAGCAATTGTTGATGATTTAAGCTAAACGGATTTTCAACTTCTCCGCCAATTTCCAATGTCCAAGGATCGGTTTTGAAGTTTGCCGCATTTTTTGCTGGTGCACTTTTATCCACGCCAAACTCATAGAAATTGTTATAGCCTATTACTTTGTTTTCCGGAGTGAGTTCAAGCCCTTTATTTGGATCCGGTTTAAACTGTAGTGATTGCAAGTGTCTTTGTGTTTCTGCCATACTTACTTTAGGCAATGCAGAAGCTGCAATACCTAAACCTAACGCGGTAATAATTTTACGGCGTTGGTAGAAAATAGTTTCGGGTGTAACATCTTGAATTGTTAATTTTTTCATCGAACTATCCTTTTTTTATGAATTGTTGTTATTATTTTGGACTCAGCTGATCTAGAATTATTACAAAAATAAGTGTAATTTTTTATTGGGTATTCCCTAAAGGAGATATATGAAGAGTCTATCTTCTACACAGATAGAAGAGATTAGAAAGCAAATGGTTAAATTTGCCACCCTACAACTAGCCGATAAAGATTTAGCTGAGGATGTTGTACAGGATGCCTTAACCAATGCCTATAAGCATTCAGCCTCTTTTCGGCGAGAAGCTGCACTTAAAACTTGGATTTTTGCTATTTTAAAGAACAAAATTTTAGATTTACTCAGAACACGAAAACGACATATTCCGGTCAGTTCTCTATGTGAGGAAGAAGAATCACCAAGTGCCTTTTTCGATCGCCACGATCATTGGTTGGAACATCAAGATGTAACTGAATGGAGGGGGATAGCTCAATCAACTTACCAAAAAGAATTTTGGGCAATTTTTGATATTTGTTTAAATAAATTACCCGCCCAGCAAGCACGAGTATTTATGATGCGTGAACATTTGGAGATGAGTAGTGCGGAAATTTGCCAAGAATGTGAAATTTCTCTCTCTAACTTAAATGTATTACTTTATCGTGCTCGTTTAAGTTTACAAGAGTGTTTATCTCGCAATTGGTTTAGAGAGGAATAAAAATGAAATGCAGGCAAGCAACAGAACTTATTTCACAGTCTTGTGATGAGAAACTTCGTTTGCAACAACATATGCGTTTGCAGTTGCATCTTTTGGTATGCCCTAAATGCCGAAATTTTAATAAAAATACCAAGAAATTAGGCAAGATATTAAGAGCTTACTGTAACGATAAAGATGCTCCATTCTGATTTATTATACATTTTAAAAGGAGAAAAATATGCGTTATTGGTTAATAAGTTTAAGCATACTATTAAGTGGCTGTGTCGTGCCGGTTACTCCTACGGGGCAAGCCGGTATCCCTATGCCGATTATAATTGGTGTCTCAGATCCACTTGATTCCAAAGAGGTTCACATTTGTACTCTAAAGCCATTTACTCAGGAATATCGTAGTGAACATAGTAGCCGAGGCAGAGCCAAATTAAATGTACAAAAGCAATGCCGTGCAAACCACAGTGAAATGTTTTGTGAAGAAAAAGATATTGTTTGCAAAACCTATGATTAGTTAAACAAGCGGTCGTATTTTATCTGTTTTTTGCAAAATTTTCCTAAAATTTGACCGCTTGTTTATTTAAGCAGATAACATCAAAATTTTATGAGGATTGTCTATGCAACCCATCAATATTGCCATCGCAGGTGCCGGCTTTTCCAGCCGAGTTTTTCATATCCCGTTTTTGAAACAAGATGCTCGTTTTAATATTGTAAAGGTATATGAACGTACCTCTAACAATGCGGCAGAATGGTTGCCGAATGCAGAAACAGTGCGGGATTTCAACGCTCTTTTAACGCCAGAAGTGGATTTAGTGCTGATTACCACACCGAATCAAACCCATTATGTAATGGTAAAAGAGTCATTGCTTGCAGGCAAACACGTTTTAGTTGAAAAACCGTTAGTGGCAACAGTGGCTGAGGCGGAAGAGTTGGCGGAACTTGCAAAGCGGCAAGGAAAGGTGCTTTATGTGTACCAAAACCGCCGTTGGGACAGCCATATTGCGACGGCAAAATCGCTAATGGAGCAAAATTTACTGGGAGAGTTGGTAGATTGCGAAATTCGTTTTGACCGTTATGCGAAAGAGAAAAATGTTAAAGTATGGAAAGAATCAGGCGAGCTTGGTACAGGTTTAGTGTATGATTTAGGCGTACATTTAATTGACCAAGCTTTGTATCTTTTCGGGAAGCCGGAGGCGGTGTATGCTGATGTGCGTTATCAGCACGAAGGGGCATTGGTTGATGATAACTTTGATATTCAGCTCTATTATGCTAACGGTTTTAAAGTGGTGCTGAAAGCCAGCCGATATGCTCGTGAACCAAGCCCGACATTTGTATTACACGGAAAATTAGGCTCTTATCTGAAACAAACTCCCGATAATCAAGAAGATTTGCTGAAAAATGGCGTACAACCTATTGGCAAAGATTGGAATATCGAAGAAAAGGAGAACTGGGGAATTTTACACACTGAAGTGGAAGGTAATGTGGTTCGCCAGCCCTATCGAAATACCGAAGTCAGTTATCAAAACTTGTTTGATGATTTGTACCAAGCCCTCGCTCACAATGCTGAGCCAATGATCAAACTCGAAGACGTCATTTTTGTGCTAAAAGTGATCGAAAGCGTATTTGAAAGTGCAAAATTAGGGCAAAAAATCTATTTGTAAAATTTTGAGGATTTTTGACCGCTTGTTATTCTCTCTGATGGCGCAAGCGTCCACGCTCGTGCCTATTGATTATTTTAGCTTTGTTTCTAGTACAAGCGTGGACGCTTGCACTATCTAAAAAAATCATCTCCCCCCATTGCTTTTCCTATCCCGATTGGCTAATATGCAACCTCAATCCGTAGTTAGAATACTTAATATGTTAAGTTTTAACTGTTTTTTCACTCTAATAAGGATCATTTCAATGAATAAACTTATTGCCTCTTTGGTGGCTTCAAGCTGTGCGACGGCTTTTGCTGCTCCTGTTCAACAGAACAATTTCCACACCACTACCCACACTTACGAATTTACGCAATCTTATGATTTAGTTGTGCCAAAAGGCTCGTCCGGAACCACTAATTTGTGGATTCCTCTGCCGTCTGATACCGATTATCAAACGGTGAAATCAATTGAGTTTGAGGGCAGTTATAAAAATGCGTACATTACCGAAAATAATGCCTATGGGGCTAAAACCTTGTTTGCCACTTGGGACGAAGATGCTCCAAAACGGGATATGAAAGTGAAGTTAGTGATTGAAACACGAGACCGTGAGCCGATGGCACAAGGAGCGTTAAACAATTACCAAATGCCGGAGAAAATCACTTATTCTGTTGATGTACAGGAATATTTAAAAGCCACGCCACACATCAAAACAGACGGCATTGTGAAAGAATATGCCGATAAAATCGTGGGCAATGAAACAAATCCACTCAAAAAAGCAGAGCTGATTCACAAATGGATTGTGGACAATATGGAGCGTGATAATTCGGTATTAGGCTGCGGTGATGGCGATGTGGAGAAAATTCTCACCACCAAAGTGCTAAAAGGAAAATGTACCGACATCAACTCGGTGTTTGTGGCACTTGCCAGAGCCTCTGATATTCCCGCTCGTGAAGTATTTGGTATTCGTTTAGGGCAAGCTCACAAAATGGGGCAATATTCCAAAACGGCGTTTGGCAGTTCGAAAGAAGGGATTGCGAATGAGAACACCGGGCAACATTGCCGTGCGGAGTTCTATTTAGCTGGCTTCGGTTGGGTGCCGGTGGATTCTGCCGATGTGGCGAAAATGCGTTTAGCCGAGAAAAAAGACGTGGCTGATGCTGATGTTCAAACGGTCTCGAAATACTTATTCGGCAACTGGGAAATGAACTGGGTAGGCTTCAATCACGGACGTGATTTCGATTTATATCCACAACCCGAACTTACACCACTGAATAACTTTGGCTACCCTTATGCTGAGGTAGGTGGTGACCCATTAAACTCGTTTGAGGCGAAAGAATTTGGCTATGAATTCATCTCTAAAGAGTTATAACCATAAATTTATCACAATGTGCGTGACCGCCGTAGTGTCGGCGGTGACCTCCACATTCTGTTGTATTGGGCCACTGGTTTATTTAGTGTTTGGCATATCTTCCCCTTGGCTGATGGAATTAAACCAGCTTGAATTTTTGCAAATTCCAATGCTCATTCTTTCACTTTGTGCATTTGGCTACGGTTTTTGGCTGCTCAATTTTTCCAATAAGATTATTTGTACCAAATACTTCTCTCGCAAGACCCTAGTGATTTTGTATTGGGTGGTGTTTGTGTTGGTGATCTTCTTTTTAACTTACCCTTATCTATTGCCGTGCATTTTGGAAATGTGGGGCGGAGAATAAAATGAAAAAATATATCGCAACGATGCTGTTGGCTTTTGGTTTGATTCATTCAAGCTACGCACAAGAAAAAACAGCTCAAATTGAAACGAAACAAGCAGAGAAAACCGTCGTCCTCCACATTCCGGAAATGTATTGCCAGCTCTGCGTTTATTTAGTAAACAAAGAACTGCGAGCAGTAGAAGGCGTGATTTCCACCAAAGCCTCAATGAAAGAGCGGAAAGCGACTGTGGTGGCAAAAGAAAGTGTGGATAACCAAGCGCTGATACAAGCGGTCGGAAACCTTAAATATACTGCAAAAGTGATGTGAGAAAGAAGTCGGGGAAGCCCGACTTTTTGTTTTTCAAAATTGGCTTAAATTTCGATAAATTGGTAGAATTGACCTCATTGCAAAAAATCAGCGGATTTTGACCGCTTGTGAGGAAGAAATGAATCATTTAGACAGTGCAAAAGAAACTCTCAGCCTTTACGCTCAACAGATCATTACGCTAAATCATAGACTTTCCCAAGAGTTTAATGAGGTTGTTGAGATGATGTTGGCTTGCCAAGGGCGAGTAGTAGTTGGTGGTATTGGTAAGTCTGGTTTGGTGGGGAAAAAAATAGTGGCGACCTTTGCTTCCACAGGCACGCCGAGCTTTTTTTTGCACCCGACAGAAGCTTTTCACGGTGATTTGGGAATGTTGAAACCGATTGATGTGGTGATTTTGATTTCCAACAGTGGTGAAACCGATGATGTAAACAAACTGATTCCGAGCCTGAAAAATTTTGGCAATAAAATTATTGCGATGACGGGTAATCCTTACTCCACACTTGGGCGAAATGCTGATGTGATTTTAAACATTGGCATAGAGCGTGAGGCTTGTTTGAATAACCTTGCCCCCACCAGCTCCACCCTTGTTACAATGGCATTGGGCGATGCGTTAGCCATTGCATTAATGAAAGCCCGCAATTTCCGCCCAGAAGATTTTGCCCGCTACCACCCGGGTGGCAGTCTTGGTAGAAGATTGTTAAATAGAGTGCGTGATGTAATGGTACGAAAAGTGCCAACCGTTGATTTAAAAAGCTCCTTTACAGAATGCCTTTCTGTAATGAACGAAGGACGAATGGGTGTAGCGGTAATTATGCAAGGCGAAAAGTTAGAGGGGATTATTACCGATGGTGATATCCGCCGTACGCTGGCAAAATTTGGGGCAGAGAGCCTAAATAAAACCGCTGAAGAAATTATGACCCGCAACCCGAAAACCATTAACGATACGGAATTTTTAGCAAAAGCCGAAGATTTAATGAAAGAACTGAAAATTCACTCGCTTATTGCCGTTGATGATGAAGGCAAAGTTACTGGATTGATAGAGTTCTCTAGCTAAGTTTGTGGATACACTGAGTGCGTCTGTGGGGGACGCGTATCGAGCCCCTACGTTTTTGATTTATTTCCCACCTTTCGCCAATGCTAAGCGAATTAAACTATCCAACGCCCAGCCGATTAAGCCGATGATGACGATCACCGCCATTAGCTCAGAATAGGCTAATCTATCTCTGGTATCTAAAATGAAATAGCCTAAGCCTTCGTTTACCCCTAACATTTCACAAGGTACAAGCACCACCGACGCAATACCAACAGTCACTCTTAAGCCTGTGAGAACGTGTCCTGTAATGGCTGGTACTACGATTTTACACAACAATTCTTTGCGAGAAGCAGACATCACTTTGCCGAGTTGTAGCCATTGTGGGTCAATATTTTTTACTCCTGAAGCGGTAGAAATAAGCAATGACCACACGGTTGTAAAAGCGAGTAGAAAGTAGATTAGTAAATCGCCTACGCCTAATAACATCACGATAATGGGCATCCACGAAAGTGGGGAAATCATTCTCAGCAGTTGGAATGATGGCGTGCAAAGCATTTCTAAATGGCGTGAGAAACCGAGTAATAACCCAACAGGCACGCCAATTAGCAATGCAGCTGCCAAGCCAACTACAATACGTTTTAAACTAGCCAATAAATGCGGAAAAATTTCGCCCGAAGAAATCAACCAAACAAAACTGTCCCAGGTTTTTGCCGGAGCTAACATTGATGCCATTGGCAATCTTTGCTTAATAAGGTTGTGCCTAATTGCCAACCTAAAAGCAGCAGTAATAAACCTGCTAAGCCGTAAATATATTTCTGTTTTATACGCTAATTTCTTCGGTTCTTGTCCAACCTGCTTGTAGGTTGAATGTTTCAATCCAACCGCCCTCTTCAATGGCTTTTCGCATAAACTTCGGCTCGTTAATCGCTTTTGCCGCCTCAACTGGGTCAAGCGGTTTTAAGAAAGCGTTATTGCCTGCAATGTGCGTTTCTTTTAGCATTTTAACCAGCTCTTCCATATAGGAGTCGAACGGATAAGGCTGGAAGCCAATACGGTCTTGGTGCCATTGTGGATTGATAATCGCCCCTGTTTCCACATATCTATCCATCTGTGCTTGGCTTGGAGCTAAAACGTTTTCCAACACTTTTTGCTCGTGTGGCGTGTAGCCACTGCCACGAGCTAACAATTTCGCAACTTCAGCACGATTTTCCAGCGTGTAAATTTGAGCTTCGGTTCAAGCATTCACCACTTTTTGCACCCATTCTGGGCGATTTTGAATGTCGTATTCGTGCATTAAGGTTAAGCAGCAGGCGTGATCTTTTCACACATCGCCACTAAAACGCAGCACTTTGCCTACGCCTTTAGCTTCCGCTAATGCATTGAACGGCTCTGCTACGATAAAGCCTAAAATCGCTTCACTCGCAAGGGCTGCCACCATTCTGAAGGAGCCATTACACTTAAACGCACTTCACCACTTTTCGGCTCTTTTTCGGTTACTTTTAAGCCATTTTCACGCAATAAACGTTGTAATACGATGTTATAAATGGAATACCAAAACGGAATTGCTATCGTTTTACCCGATAACTCCGCAATGCTATTAATTTCAGGGCGAACTGTGAGGGCTGAACCTGCCAAGTGATTCCACATCACTGCTTTTACAGGAGCATTGGCACCATATTTCGCCCATAATCTCATTGGCGAAAGCAGATGAACCACATTCACATTATCGCTTAAAAAGGCTTCAACTAATTGTGCCCAACTGCGGAACATCACGGGCTTTTCCACATTCACGCCGTACTTTTCAAATAAGCCTTTAGCATGAGCGACAAGTAAAGGCGTTGCATCGGTAATCGGTAAATAGCCAATCACAAGCGGTCGATTTTCCGCATTTTTTGCACCTGTTCACAGGCTTGTAACAAAGGGAAACTCCCAGCCACAGAAAATAGGCTGAGTAATTTCATAAAATCTCTGCGTTGCTGATCCATAACGCCTCCTAAATCACAAAATCGACCGTTTGCTCTTGCAAATTACGCTGTTGAGCTTGTCTGAGGGATTGTAAAATATCCACTCGAATATAGTTTAAACTGAGTAGATCGGTGCGAGGAAATGGATCGGATAAATGCCATTTTCCAACAATATGAGCAGGCGTGCCGCCAAGTAATAACACATCATCAGAAACTAATAAGGCTTCATCAATATCGTGCGTAACCATAATTGCCGCCGCATTGTGATGGCGAACAATATCGTGCAACAAGGTTTGTATTTGGCTACGAATCACTTCATCAAGGGCAGAAAACGGCTCATCAAGCAAAATCACTTTCGGCTGACGAGCTAAGGCACGAGCTAAATTCACACGCTGAGCCATACCGCCAGAAAGCTCGTGCGGCATTTAAAATCCAACCCAAATGCCACATTATTGCGTACTGAAAGCCACGGCAATAAAGTGGCAGATTGGAACACAAAACCCACATCAGGGTGTGGCTGGCTGATTTGCTCGCCAAACAATGCCACCTTACCGCTTAGCGGTTTATCCAACCCGGCAATCACCCGCAGCAACGAGGACTTCCCCACCCCACTTGGTCCGAGAATCGAGGTTAGCGTGCCACTTTCTACGTTAAAAGCGACATCGTGCAAAATCGTCTTGGTATGCTTATTTTTTCGGTAGCCAAGAGAAAGATTGGTAATACTTAGGCTCATAAATCCCCTTTTATATTTCAGTTTTAATGCGGCGAAAATAGAGGATTTTGTTTATAAAAGAAAAGAATTAGTAATGGGGCTGTAGTAGATTAGCCCTAAATCTCACACCATTTTCGCAACGTTTTGAGCTGTTCTTTTGGTGTACCAAAGTTAAACCGAAATTCACATTCCTTCAAGAATAAAGGGAAATTTTTTCGGT